>DATABT010000711.1:0-10850 GCA_036259455.1 Longimicrobium sp.
CTCACCCGTGCTGGTGATCCGGCCCGCGGCTCGGTCCTCGACCCGCTTCTGTGCGGCGCATCCGGAGGCGGGTCCCGGGACGTGCGGCCAGCCATGAGCGTGGGTGAGTAGATTTCTCAGTCGGCGCAACAAGATCCTGCAGGAGGCAAGTCCTCGCGGGCGCCTCCTTCGAAATGACAGCTCACGGCGCAGACTTCGTGCGTGCAACGCAATCCGCGATGAACCAAAAACGAAGGGCGAGCCTGGTGCTCGCCCTTGTCGCATCTTACGGGAGCCATGCCGGTAGTCA
Organism: Longimicrobium sp.; assembly: GCA_036259455.1. Classification (GTDB taxonomy): domain Bacteria; phylum Gemmatimonadota; class Gemmatimonadetes; order Longimicrobiales; family Longimicrobiaceae; genus Longimicrobium. Next base: position 290 of record DATABT010000711.1, read on the forward strand.
GGCCGGAACGGCCTCGGCGCCGTCAGCGGCGGAGGGCTGCTGCCACTCGTCGCGCGTGAGCTCGGTGTGCTGCTTGCCGTGCGGAATGGCCGGCTGGCAGAACCGCGCGCCAATCTCCCGCAGCTCGTTCAGTTCGCGGTCCGTCAAAGCGGGAAAGATCTCCCCCAGGTACTCCACCGTCTGCCGCAGCCATTCATCCTGCTGCTCCGGCGCCGCCTTCAGAACCTGGCAGCGGTGGATCTGGCTGAAGATCTCGTTGCGTGCGTTGTCAAAGGCTGCATTGGCGTGATTGCTCAACGTTCTCCTGTGGTGCGGGTGAAACCGTGATCGAAGCCGGCACGAACCGCGCGTGCCGCCTCGTTTCGAACTCTCAATATAACACGATCGACGACTGCGCGCAAACCACATTCCGCAAACAACTTACGCGCAACGCAAGGGCTTTGGCCCCCATGAATTTTCTGCCCGCGTGCCTCCACATCTTCCGTGCCCCGGCCGAGCACCGTCCCCTGCTTGCCGGCCGGATCTGCTTGACGGGTCGCATTTCCCTGACTACAGTCAGAGAATGGAAACCGAGCACATCTCCCAGGTCCGCCGGTTCAACCGGCTGGTGACGCAGCGGATCGGGGCGCTGAACGAGCACTATCTCGGGCGCGACCGGTCGCTGGGCGAGTCGCGCGTGCTGCACGAGATCGGACCGGACGGCGCGGATCTGCGCGATCTGCGCACCAGGCTTGACCTCGACTCGGGCTACCTCAGCCGGCTCATCCGCTCGCTCGCGGACAAGGACCTGGTCCGGGTGCGCGCGCTCCCTGAGGACAGGCGCGTGCGGCGCGCGGAGCTGACGCCCGCGGGGCTCGCGGAGTACCAGGCGCAGGCCCGGCTCTCGGACGACGTGGCGGTCACGTTGCTGCAGCCACTGTCGGAGCGCCAGCGCGCGCGCCTGCTGGCCGCGATGGCGGAGGTGGAAACGCTGCTGCGCGCGGGCGGCGTGCGCATCGAGGCCGTGCATCCCGCGGAGCCCGGCGCCCGCTGGTGTGTGGCGCAGTACTTCGCGGAGCTGGAACGGCGCTTCGAGCGCGGGTTCGATCCCGGAATCAGCCTTCCCAACACCGACGAGGAGATGGTGCCGCCACGGGGCGTGTTCCTGGTGGGCTCGCTGGACGGGGAGCCGGTCGCGTGCGGGGGCGTGAAGACGAACGCGCCCGGCGTGGGATACGTGAAGCGGATGTGGGTGGCGGAATCCGCGCGCGGGCTGGGGCTGGGACGGCGAATTCTGGAGGCGATTGAAAGCCACGCGCGCACGCTGGGCTTCAGGCGCCTGCAGCTGGAGACGAACCGCACGCTGGTGGAAGCGATCGCGATGTACCGCGCCAGCGGCTACCGCGAAGTGGCGCCGTTCAACGACGAGCCGTACGCCCACCACTGGTTCGAGAAGGATCTCACATAGCCGCAAGCCGCTACCCGGGGCGAACTCGATCGCAAACTGAGGCCGTACCGTGTCCATCTGGCCGGCATCGTGAGGGTGAACAGCCCGTAAGCCGAAGGGCAGATCGCGGGCTGGGCTGAAAACCAGAAGGGACGGCACGGCGCCGTCCCTTCTCTCGTAAGCCACCACGTGGAGCGATTCAGGCTTCCACCCAGCGGTAGCTGGCGTGGCTGTCGTAGTCGATGCCGTGCTTCTTCTTGAGCTCCTGGATGTAGCGCAGCTGCGTCTTCGTGTGCGGGCTGGCGACACCGTCGCCCAGCGGCTCGTTGGTGTGGAGAAGGATTTCCTCCAGCAGGCTGCTGACGCTCATCCGCTTGTACGCGGCCAGGTCCTGCAGCAGGGCGGCAAGACGCTTCTCCAGGCGCACGGGCACGTCCACGCGCTGGATGGGGACGGTCGGGCCGAAGTTGTAGATGTACTGCCCGAAGGTGAGCCGGTACCCGTTCGGGTCGCGCACGGTGTAGTCGCGCAGCCCGTAGTCGCGGTCGCCGATCTCCCCCACCACCTGCACTCCGCCGGCGCGGTGGTACGCGTACAGCGCGTCCACGTCGCCGACCACGAAGTACACGTCGCACCCCTCGGGGCTGGGGGTGCCCTGGGAGAGAAAGACCTGCATCTCGCCCAGGTTCACCCCCGCGAAGGTAGGTGGATCGCCCCAGGTGAATCCGAGGGTAAAGCCCAGCCGGTTCGTGTAGAACTCGGCCGCGGCCAGGAGATCGGGAACGGCGAGGCCGGGGTGAAGGCGCTCGCAGTCCACCTGCGGGGGCGTGGCGGAAAGGGACATGGGGCCCTCGTGGAGAATGGGGACGTCAGCGTCCGGCCGGCGTGGCGTCAGCCGGCCTGCGGGTCGTACGGCAGCACTTCGGGCGCGCGGTGCAGCGCGAAGGCGCGGCCGTTCCACAGGTAGCGCGAGCGCGTGAACGTCGATGTGGGCGCGACGAGCAGCCAACGATGATCGTGCGGCGGGCCGGAATCAAGAAACTTCATCGGATGGATTCGACCCGCCTCTCATTCCGCAGCCCGGCGGGATCGAGACGTCATCCTGAGTCATTCGGCGCTACGCGCACCCCGATCGGATGAGCGTCGCACGCACCGCGGCTGTCATTTCGAAGGAGGCGCCTGCGCGATCGCTGCCGGTGCAGAAATCCGTGGCGCCGACTGAGAAATCTACTCGCCCGGGCAGGTGCCGCGCCCCGTTCGACGGCCCTCGCCCGGATCCCTTTCTATCCAGGAAGGCGCCGCCCCGCGTGTACGAACAACGTTTGCGCCGACCGAGGACCTTGCCAGCATGACCGCGAAGCCAGCCGCGTGAAGCTGGCCACGCTGTGTCGGAAAGACGGTCCTTCGGTCGCGCCGAGAGCGTTGTGCACCATGAAGTTCCGTGAGGGCGTTCTCTCAAGATGACCTCACCTGCTTCTCGGTGGATGAATCTATCATGCTCTTGAGGCACCCAACCTGCCGCGCCGCTACATTTCCACCTCGCCCTCGATGCAGGTGATCGCGGGGCCGCCGACCCAGACGGCGCAGTCGGCGTCCTGCTCGATGCGCGGGCGGCCGCGGCGGCCCAGGCGCGTGCCCTGGCTGGCGACGTACGGCGCCGTGGCGCGTCCGCTGGCGAGAAGCCACTGCGCCAGCGAGGCGTTCAGGCTGCCGGTGACGGGGTCCTCGCGCATGGCGCCCTGCTCGTCGCTGAACACGGCGCGCACTTCCCAGGCGCACTCGGAGCCCGGCGGATACGGTCCGATGATGCCGATGTCCAGGCTTCCCTCCCCCGTCCAGCGGGTGAAGTCCGGCTCCACGGCCAGGACCGCGTCCGCATCCTTCAGCAGCACCGCCACCCATCCCGGCCCGTTGTCGGCCCACTGCGCGTCAATGATCTCGCCGCGCCCGATCCCCAGCACGTTCGCCACCGTGCGCACGAACGCCTCATCCACCGGTCCCGAACGGAGGAGCGGCGGCGCGGCGAACGCCAGCCCGTGCTCCGTCCGGCGGATGGGGACCAGCCCCGCCCCGCACTCCTGCACGATGCGCCCGACGTCGCGCGGAACGCCACCCGCGGCCAGCCACGCGTGACAGCTGCCCAGCGTGGGGTGCCCGGCGAACGGGAGCTCCCGCGCCAGGGTGAAGATGCGCACGCGGTAGTCCGCGTCTGGCGTGGTGGGCGGCAGGATGAAGGTCGTCTCGGAGAGATTGGTCCAGCGCGAAAAGGCCTGCATCTCCTCCGTGGAAAGCCCCTCCGCGTCCAGCACCACGGCGAGCGGGTTGCCACCGAACGGGACGGGCGAAAAGACGTCGACCTGCTGAAAACGCCTGCGCATGGCGTGAGCCTTTGAAAGGTCGTGAGCGATGACCAGCGGGTGCGGCGGAGGCCATGCCCGTGAGCTGGTGGTGCGGACGGACGAGGGCGCCGGCGCGCGCGCCCCGGCTTTGACGGTCTCATGTCCCGCCTGGCGACCTCCGCGGGGTCATCCCGCCTGCCGCTACGGCCCGGCGGCGAGCAGCGCGGGGAGGAGCACGGTGGCCATCACCGCGTTGGGCGGCGTGTCTTCCGCGTTGTAGGCGCAGCCCGTGAAGACGCCACCAGGTCCAGCGACGGCACCAGGTAGATCTTCTGCCCGCCGTTCGATGGCGAGCGTGCCGCCGCCGTGGTAGCGGTAGGTGCCCGTGTAGTCGCCGAGCGCCTGCGCCGATGCGCGGCCGGAGGAGGCGAGGGCGATGAGGATGCAGATGACGAGCGGACTGCACGGGTGGGGGCGCATGCGCGAACGCCTCCTGTGCGCGAGGGATGCGGAAGTGCCGGTGCGTGGAGTTTACGCGCGGGCGGCATCGAAAAGAAAGTGGACCTTGCGGCGCAGCGTGGGGCCGAGCGGAAACGGCTGGCCCGCCGAGACCCACTCCAGCGTGGTGGAGCTCAGGACGGCGGTGACGAGGGAGATCATCATCTCCACGTCCAGGTCCGCCTTGAGCTCGCCGGCGGCCACACCCTCGCGCAACCGCGCCAGGAACCACTCGTAGAAGCGCTGCTCGCTGTGCTGGTCGGCGCTCAGCAGCACTTCGCTGCCGAACATCCTGCGCACGATGACGCGGCCGATGGGCAGGTCCGCCTCCACAGCGGCGCCGCAGATCTGCAGCGCCTCCTGGATGGCCTCTTCGGCCGGGGACGGGGAAAGGTGCGCCATCCGCTCCAGGATGCCGCCCATCATCTCTCCGTGGTACGCCGCCAGGACGTGCTCCTTGGTGGCGAAGTAGTTGAAGAAGGTGCCCTTGGCCGTGTCCGCCGCGGCCGTGATCTGCTCGATCGTCGTCTCGTCGAAGCCCTGCGTGCGGAACAGGTGCAGCGCGGCCTCGTACAGCCGCCGCCGCGCCTCGGCCTTCTTGCGGGCGCGGCGGGATGAAGGAGCTTGCGCAGAATTATGACCGTGGTCATTTTTGTCCATGGTCAGAAATCTGCCCTCCCGCGCTCCCCGCTGCAAGGACGCCGTCCGATGCCCGCCACCGCTCCCTCCCCCGCCCCGCCGGCCATCCCATCCCGCTCCGCCGGACGGCGGCCCGGACGCCGGCTGCTGGTTTGCGGAATTCTGCTGATCCTCGTCGCAGCCGTGGCGTACGCCGGCCGGCTGAGCGCGATGGCGGTGGTGATGGACCTGGTGGGCATTGGGCTCTGGCCGGGGATGGGCGGCACGGCGCTGTGCGCGCTGGCCGCGTGGCGGGCGGTCGGGACCGGCCTGCCGCGCCGGACGCACGTCGTCCGCTGGACGGCGGCGGCGGGGGGCACGGCGGTGTGCCTGCTGCTGGCGCGCGACCGCTTTCTGCTCTACCGCGCCGAAGAGGTACGGTTCACCAGCGGCGGCGCCCGGCTGGCGGGTACGCTGTACACGCCGCGCGGCGGTGGACCGCACCCCGCCGTGGTCATCGTGCACGGTTCGGGGCGGGAGACGCGGGACGAGTACGCATTCTACGCCAGGCTCTTCGCCCGCAGCGGGATCGCGGCGCTGGCGTACGACAAGCGCGGCGCGGGCGCGTCCACGGGAGAGACGTACGGCACGGACTACGGCGGCTACGCGGACGACGCCGCCGCCGCCGTGCAGATGCTGGCGGCGCGCCCGGGCATCGACCCCGGCCGCATGGGGCTGATGGGCGTAAGCGAGGCGGAGTGGGTGGCGCCGCTGGCGGCGTCGCGGGCACGGGAGATCGCGTTCCTCGCCGTGGTCTCCGCGGCGGGGACCTCCCCCGCCGAGCAGGTGAACGCCGAGATCGCGCTGCGCCTGCGCGGGCGCGGCTACGGTGAGGCGGACGTGCGTAGGGCGCTGGCGCTCAACGGCCGGGTGCTGGAGTACCAGCGCACGGGCCGCGGCGCCGATTCCCTGCGCGCCGCCCTCCGCGCCGCCGAGCACGAGCCCTGGTTCGCCGACGCGGAGGACATTCCGGACGAGATCTTTCCCTTCGCGGAGTACGCGTGGTGGCGCTCGGTGATGGACTTCGACGCGGACGCGGCGTGGGCGCGGGTCACCGTGCCGGTGCTGCTGCTCAAGGGCGGCGCCGATCCCATGTCGCCCGCGGACGTGATGGAGCGCCGCGTCTCGGCGGCGCTGCGGCGGGGCGGCAACGGCGCCTTTCGCGTGGTCGTCTTCCCGGGCGCGGACCACGGAATGCTGCGCTGGCCGCTACGCGAGGGCGTGCCGCCACCGGTGTTCGCGGAGGGGTACCTGGACACGCTGGTCAGCTGGGTGCGCGAAGCCACGCGGCCGCGGTAACGCTCGGCATCCCCGCGTCGCGCCGACCAGGCCTGGTCCTCGGGGCGTGGTTGAAGATTCATCCACCGAAAAGCAGATGATGTCATCCGCGCGTCGCGGCGATCGCGCCTGGTCCCCGCTCTGCGTGCGGGTCCACACCGGGCCACGCCCTGCCGGGCGCAACTATAAGGACGTAACAGTCTGCATCGACTTCCGGAATCCGCACCTGGTCAACCAACACTCCGGGCCGTTCAAATGGATGCATGCCCCCACATGATATCGTCTATCGAACGCTCCCTCCCACATTTAGCCAAAACACAACGCGATGGCGTGAAATGATGGGTACGCACCTTGCTGCCAGATTCTGCCTGCCCCACCAATCCGGAATCTCTGGATCGGACACATTTTACTCGTGCAGGAAGGTGCCTCATGAGGTCCCACCACACCCTCTCGGTCCTTCTCCCCCTCGCCGTGGCCACGGCGGCCTGCTCGGACCTGCCGGCACCCACCCTGCCGTCCGCGGAGCCCTCGCAGGCGGCCATCGCCGCGGCGCCGGCGTGCGTGGACTTCGAGCCGCCGCTGCCGTGGGTGACCTGGGGCTTCTCGGCGGGGCAGCCGCCGCTCACCTTCGTGCATGCGGAGAACGGCATCCGCGTCTTCACGGAGAAGTTCTTCCTGGCGGGCGGCGGCACGGCGTACCGCGACGCGCGCGTCGGGGTGCCGCCGGTCGCGTTCTCCGCCGGCCAGGCCGTGCGCACGCTGCACATCAACCTGATCTTCGACTTCACCGGAATCGGGTTCACGCCCAGCTCGTACACGTTCGACTACCTGGACATGAACGGGCCGCAGTCGTACGAGAACCTGCGGGTGAACGCGAGCGGCGTGTTCATCGGCGAACTGGACACGCCTCCCGCGTTCCTGGGCGTGCCGATCAGCGTCTCGTCGGGGCCGTTCGCCGTGCCGCCCATCGGCGACCGCGGCACGCTCAAGTTCGCGCCGGTCGTCAACCGCCTGATGGTGGGCGGCCAGGACCTGTGGATCGACCACGTCTGCGCGAATCCGTGACGCGTGTGCGGCGCGGCGGCACTCGCTCCGCCGCGCCGTCCTCTCTCATCATCCCTCCCCCGCCGAGCCCAGCACCGCGCCGTTGGTGCGGATGACGTCGGCGTAGAAGCGGGCGCTGCGCTTGGGCGTCCGCTTCTGCGTCTGCAAATCCACGTGGACGATGCCGAAGCGCCGGGCGTAGCCCGCGCTCCATTCGAAGTTGTCCAGCAGCGACCAGGCGAAGTAGCCGCGCAGGTCCACGCCGCGGCGGATGGCCTCGTGCGCGGCGCGCAGGTGGTCGCGGTAGTAGGCGACGCGAAGCGGATCATCCACTTCCCCGCGCTCCGCGACCGGTGGATCGTAGAACGCCGCGCCGTTCTCGGTGACGTACAGTGGAACCTCGCCGTAGCGCTCCCTGACCCACACCAGCACGTCCGTGAGCGCGGGCGGATACACCTCCCACCCCATCTCCGTGTGGGTGTGGCGGTCCTGCCGCACGCGCCCCGCGCGCACGGGCGGGTCCGACGGATCGTCGCGCATGACGCTGCGCGTGTAGTAGTTGATCCCCAGCCAGTCGATGGGCTCGCGCAGCGTCTCGGCTTCCGCGTCCGCGTGCTCCGGCCACGCCTCGCCGAAGATCTCGCGCAGCTCGTCCGGATAGCGGCCGTGGAAGACGGGATCCAGGTACTGGCGGTTCATGTACGCCTCCGCACGCGCCCGGGCGGCGAGGTCTTCCGGGCGATCGGAGGCGGCGTACCTGGGTTCCAGGTTCACCACCAGCCCGATGCGGTTGCGCCCCATCGACCGGTACGCGCGCACGGCCGACGCATGCGCGCGCAGCAGGTTGTGCGACACGCGCGGCGCCTCCCATACGCTGCGATGGCCGGGCGCGTGCTCGCCCACCACGTACCCCGCGTGCATCACCACCCACGGCTCGTTGAGCGTGCTCCACATGGGCACGCGGTCGTCCAGCGCGCGAAAGACGGCCGCCGCGTAGTCCGCGAACCAGCCGGCGATGTCGGGATTGAGCCAGCCGCCGCGGTCGTCCAGCGCCGCCGGCAGGTCCCAGTGGTAGAGGGTGGCGTTGGGGGTGATTCCGCGCGCCAGCAGCGCATCCACCAGCCGCTCGTAGAAGTCCAGCCCCGCGCGATTGATCCGCCCCGTCCCCGCGGGAAACACGCGGCTCCACGAGATGCTGAAGCGGTACGCCCGCAGGCCGAGCTTCGCCATCAGCGCCACGTCGTCGGCCCAGCGGCGGTAGTGGTCGCACGCCACGTCGCCGGTGTCGCCGTCGTGCGTCATGCGCGGCGTGTGGCTGAAGCGGTGCCAGTTGCTCACCCCCGCGCCGTCCGCCAGCGGCGAGCCCTCCACCTGGTACGCGGACGTCGCGGCGCCCCACAGAAAGCCTTCGGGAAAACGGATGTCGGTCATGGGGTCAGGTCAAAGTCTCTGCACGCTGGCGGGCTCCAGAGGCGCCCCCTCCGGTCTCGTAAACCTCGCCCACCTCCTGAACTTCATCTCCAGTGGAAAGAGCCTGCCATACGCGGCGCGGTCGGGCCGCCGGGCCCGCGCGGGGCCCTCTCCCCCCGGCCCCCTCTCCCACACGTCAGCGTCCGCGCCCGGACAACGCCTGCGAGTGTGCGGGAGAGAGGGTGAACCTGTGCCCTGCCCGGCACGGTAGTCACCGTCAAACCCGCCGGAACTCACCCCCTCCCCAGCGCAGTTTGCGGGGGAGGCGTCGGGGAGGGGGCGCTCGCCCGAGCGCCACATTCCCCACCGCGCTCGGAGCCCGTCCGAAGTATATCCCCCCTCCCGCGGGGTTTGCGGGAGGGGGGTGGACGAGCTTCTAAGCGAGGCCGGGGGAGGGCTCCGGCGCCAGCGAGCGCTCCGTGTCCGGATCGAAGAAGTGCAGGCGGCCGAGGTCGAACGCCAGTTCCAGCGACTCGCCGGGCCCGGGGAGCGGCTGCGGAGCCACGCGCGCGGTCACGCGGTGCTCGCCCGCGTGCGCATGGACGAAGATCTCGTTCCCCAGCGGCTCCAGGCCCTCCACCGTGAACGTGGCGGACGCCACGTGCGCGTCGGCGGGGCGGCCGCGGGGGGCGTACAGCGCCTCGGGGCGAATGCCCAGCGTGACCGGCTTGCCGCCGTACGGCCGCAGCCGCTCCGTCCACGCCGCGTCGAGCGGAAGCCGGAACGCACCGCGCCCGGCGACGAACTCGGGCGCATCCCCGCCCTGCACCATGCCGTCGAAGAAGTTCATCGCCGGGCTGCCGATGAAGCCCGCGACGAAGCGGTTGGCCGGCTGGTCGTAGAGGTGCAGCGGCGCGCCGATCTGCTGGATCCTGCCCTCGTGCAGAACCACGATGCGGTCGCCCAGCGTCATCGCCTCCACCTGGTCGTGCGTCACGTAGACCATGGTGGCGCCCAGGCGGCGGTGCAGTGCTCTGATCTCGGCCCGCATCTGCACGCGAAGCTTGGCGTCGAGATTGGAGAGCGGCTCGTCGAACAGGAACACGGCGGGGTCGCGGACGATCGCGCGGCCCAGGGCGACGCGCTGCCGCTGGCCACCACTGAGCTGGCGGGGCTTGCGGTCCAGGATGGCATCCAGCCCCAGCACCCCCGCCGCCGTGCGCACGCGCTGCTCGATCTCGGCCCTGGGGCGCTTCTGCAGGGTGAGCGCGAAGCCCAGGTTCTGGCGCACGTTCATGTGTGGATAGAGCGCGTAGCTCTGGAACACCATTGCGATGTCGCGGTCGCGCGGCGGCACGTCGTTCACGCGCCGCTCGCCGATGTGCAGGTCGCCCGCGGTGATGCTCTCCAGCCCGGCGATCATCCGCAGCAGCGTGCTCTTGCCGCTGCCGGACGGCCCCACGAGCACCATCAGCTCGCCGTCGTCGACGGTGAAGGAGGCGCCGTCCACGGCCACGTACGCGCTGCCGTCGCGGTACACCTTGCGCACGTTGTTCAGCTGGATGCTCGCCATGGGGGTTCGGTGGATGATGATCGTGAACCGCTGCGTTCGTGCTACGAATCGGATGTCGTGCCGCCCGCGGGGCGCCCCCTCCGGGCTCGCCTCTCCGAGTTCGTAAACCTCGCCCACCTCCCCCAAAAACTCCTGGGGAGGTTGAACTTCGCCGCGTTCGCGCGGGGCCCCTCCCCCGGCCGCTCCCCGCTCCTCGCGGAGAGGGGAGAATTCGGGAGCGCTGCGAAGGTTGGATCGCGCTCCGGACCTCACGCCCTCCCCCGCGCAGTTTGTGGGGGAGGGCCGGGGAGGGGGCGGGGGGGGGGGGGGGGGGGG
>DATABT010000712.1:0-2976 GCA_036259455.1 Longimicrobium sp.
CCCCGCACGACGTCATCCTGAGGGATCCGCCGCGCAAGTCCCTGGCGGTTCACGATGTACGGTGGCGACCGAAGGACCTGGTCCGCGAAGCGAAGTCCCAGTCCCTCGCACCGAAGCGGGTCTGTCGCTTTGCCGGCAAGGTCCTTCGGTCGCCACCGTACATCGTGAACCGCCAGGGACTTGCGCGGCGGATCCCTCAGGATGACGTCGTGCGGGGAAGAGATTTTTCAACACCCTCTCAGATGCCTGGATGGAAAGGGATGGGGCCAGGTCCGACGAGCGGGGCGCGGCACCAGCACGGGTGAGTAGATTTCTCAGTCGGCGCCAAGGGATCCTGCACCCGCAGCGATCACGCGGGCGCCTCCTTCGAAATGACAGCCGGCGTGGGCGACTTTCCCGGGAACTCCAGGAACCGCGGATGAGCGAAGCACTGATCGACGAACTGGTGGAGGCGTGGCGCACGCACGACCGCATCAACCTCTTCCTGCTGGAGCGCATCAGCGACGAGGGGCTGGCGGCCTCGTCGGGGCCGCGCGGCGGCGGGCGCGTGTGGAAGCAGTTCGCGCACATGCACACCATCCGCGCCTACAAGCTGGAGAACTGGCACAAGCCGCTCTCCCTCGGCCTGCCGAAGTACGGCGGGGACGACGTGGTGCCGCGCGAGGAGCTGATGGAGGCGTTCCGCCGGTCCGGCGAGGCGGTGGAGCAGTTCATCCGCCTGGCCGCGGCGGGGGAGACGAAGAAGCGCGGGTTCAGAAAGGGGCTGATGACGTCGCTGGCCTACCTCATCTCCCACGAGAGCCATCACCGCGGCAACGTTCTGCTCACCCTCAAGCTGGCGGGCCACCGCCTTCCGCAGGCGGACGCGTACGCCATCTGGGACTGGGACCGGATGTAGGGGTGGCTTTCTCCCGGGTGCGGCGACGGGGCCGGAGTCGATAATCCCCATGCCGTCCACGGGGCGCTCCCCTCCTCGCCGCCGCAGGCGGCAGCAGGATGAACTCTGTTCATCACACGTCTGGCGCACGGCCGCAAACGCGTGTAACCTGTGGATCAACACCCGATCCGCCCCACCTTTCCTCGCCAGGAGGATGCACCGATGACGGACCGTCCCTGGGCCTCGTACTACTCGCCCGGCAGCCAGGCCGAGATGGCGCCCATCGCCTACAAGCACATGCCCGACATGGTGCGCCAGCTCAGCGCCCGGTACGCGCAGAAGACGGCGTTCACCCAGGTGATGCCCAATGGCATGGCGGGCACGCTCACCTACGAGCAGGTGGACCGCATGTCCGACGAGTTCGCGGCCTACCTGCGCGGGGCGCTGGCGCTGGACGCGGGCGACCGGGTGGCCATCCAGATGCCCAACTCGCTGTCGTACCCGGTGGTGCTGTTCGGCGTGCTGAAGGCGGGGTGCGTGGCGGTGAGCACCAACCCGCTGTACACGCCGCCGGAGATGATCCACCAGTTCAACGACAGCGGCGCGCGCGTCCTCGTCATCAGCGACCTGTTCGCGGACCGGCTCCCCGCCGTGCTCCCCAGGACGCGCGTGGAGAAGGTGGTGACGGTGCGCATCACCGAGTGGTTCCCCGCGGTGCCTGCGTTCGTCATCCGCACGGTGCTCAAGTACGTCAAGAAGCAGCTGCCGGCCGTGACCGTGCCGCACACGCCGCTGCAGGAGGCGCTCAAGGCCGGGCGCCAGCGCATCGCGGCGGGGGTGGACGCAAAGAGCTACATGGAGGGGGTGACGCTGGACTCGCTGGCCGCGCTGCAGTACACCGGCGGGACGACGGGCGTGAGCAAGGGGGCCATGCTCTCCCACGGCAACCTGCTGGGGAACGTGGCCCAGATGCTGTCGATGAACGCCGCGCTCCTCAAGGAGGGCGAGGAGTCCATCCTGACCGCGCTGCCGCTGTACCACATCTTCGCCTACACGGTGAACCTGCTGCTCTTCTACCAGATCGGCGGGCACAACGTGCTCATCCCCAGCCCCCGGCCGCCAAAGAACCTGGAGAAGGCGTTCGAGAAGTACCCGGTCACCTGGTTCTCCGGCGTGAACACGCTCTTCAACGCCCTGGCCAACGAGGAGTGGTTCCAGAAGAACCCGCCCAGGTCGCTCAAGCTCTCCGTGGCGGGCGGCATGGCGCTGCACGGCGCCGTCGCCCGCAAGTGGAAGGAGGTCGTGGGCACCCCGGTGATCGAGGGGTACGGGCTCACGGAGGCTTCGCCCGTCGTCAGCTTCAACCCGGTGGACCGGGTGAAGGAAGGGACCATCGGCATCCCCTTCCCGTCCACCGACGTCAAGCTGGTGGACGAGAACGGCGCGCCGGTGCCCGTTGGCCAGCCGGGCGAGCTGGCGTGCAAGGGGCCACAGGTGATGATGGGCTACTGGGAGCGCCCGGACGAGACGGCCAAGGTGCTGCGCGACGGCTGGCTCTACACCGGCGACATCGCGCAGATGGACGAGGAGGGGTACTTCAAGATCGTGGACCGCAAGAAGGACATGATCCTGGTAAGCGGCTTCAACGTGTACCCCAACGAGGTGGAGGACTGCCTTGCCAACCACCCCGGCGTGCGCGAGGCGGCCGTCATCGGCGTGCCGGACGAGCACTCGGGCGAGGCGGTAAAGGCGTTCGTGGTCAAGAAGGACCCGTCGCTCACGGCCGACGACGTGGTGAAGCACTGCCGCGAGTCGCTGGCGGGGTACAAGGTGCCGCGGCAGGTGGAGTTCCGCGACGACCTGCCCAAGAGCCCCATCGGCAAGATCATCCGCCGCGAGCTGCGCGCGCGCGAAGCGGCGCGGCAGAAAGCGCCGCAGGCAAGCTGACGAGGAGAGCACATGGCCAAGGTGATCGATTATTATTTCACGCCGATCTCGCCCTTCACCTATCTCGGTTCGGAGAAGCTCGAGGAGATCGCGGCGCGCCACGGCGCGACGATCCGCTACAAGCCCGTCGACTACGGCAAGATCTTCCCGGT
>DATABT010000713.1:0-5421 GCA_036259455.1 Longimicrobium sp.
CTCACCCGTGCTGGTGATCCGGCCCGCGGCCCGGTCCTCGACCCGCTTCCGTGCGGCGCATCGGAGGCGGGTCCCGGGACGTGCGGCCAGCCATGAGCGTGGGTGAGTAGATTTCTCAGTCGGCGCAACAAGATCCTGCATGAGGCAAGTCCTCGTGGTGCGCCTCCTTCGAAATGACAGCTCACGGCGCAGACTTCGTGCGTGCAACGAAATCCGCGATGAACCTCTTTTCGGCACTGTTCCGCAAGCTGATATGAGACGTTTGTTCGGCGTGTCCGTCCACGAACCCCCGTTGTGATCCTGCCAGGGCCGAACGATCGACCACACGCTGTGCTTCCCTATTTCCGTGAGGCGTGCTCACGCGGAAAGCCTTTCCAGGGTGGAACCGTTCCAACAGATGCGCCCACCGGTCGAGCCGGTAGGTGAATTCGGTGCCCATGCCGTGCGGCCGCTCATCTGGCGCGAGCCCGCCGTTTTCGCGTGAGCGGCCTTGCGGAGGAGTTACGCACGCTTGCAATCAGGCATGCAGTCCAGTACGCGCGGGCCGGTCAGTTCGGTGGGGGCCGCCATGGCTCAACACGTTACGGTTTCGTAGATCGATCATGAGGCGCCCACGCGGCAGGCTGCCGCCGCGGGCAAGTGCTTACGCCGGGACCAGGGAGCCGGCGCGCTCGCGCGCGGAGACCAGCGCCTCGCGCACCTTCTGCGCGAGAACGCGGACGTGCGGCTCGGCATTCATGCTGTGGTGGCTGCCGGGAACCCGGTGCACCCGCACCGGAGCGTCACTCAGCTGCGACCAGCCCAGCGTGCGCTTCTCCTCGTCCGTGGACGCCAGCGCCTCCCACTCGTGCTCGTTGGGAGCGATGCTGGCCCGGAAAAGCGTGAGCGGACCGGAGAACCGGCCGGGAACGTACCCGGCGAGGCTGCGGCGGCGGTCGGCCATCACCCCGCACATCTCGCGCAGGTTCTCCTCGCCGAATTCCGCGGGAGCGGCGTCGTTGGCCCGCAGCACCTCCACCAGGTGCCGGACCTGCTGGTCCGCGTCCATCCCCTCCAGCTCCGCCTCTTCGACCGGGAACGGGCGCCGCATGCGCGCGGCGACGACGCGGGCCATCTTGTAGGGCGTGCCCACGTGCTCGCTTCCCGGCCACGCCTGCGTAAGCACCGCCGACATGGAGTCCAGCAGCCCCGCGAAGACCACCTCCTGGCCTTGCCGCTCCAGCTGCGAAGCCATCTCGAAAGCCAGGTATGCGCCGAACGACCATCCGGCCAGGTAATACGGCCCCTCCGGCTGCACCGCGCGCACCGCCCGCACGTTGTCGGCGGCGATCTGCGCGAGCGGACGGCCCAGGTCGTCACCCACGTCCTGCACCCCGTAGACGGGCTGCTCCGGACCCAGGTGCCGCACCAGGTTCACGTAGCCCATCACCCCCCGGTCGGACGCATGGATCACGAAGAGCGGGGGGAGCGACCCGCCGGGCTGCAGCGGCACCACCGGCAAGGACGTCTCGGGCTCGGAGCGCTGCTGCTCCCGGATGGCCTCTGCCAGCAGCCGCACCGTGGCCCCGGCGAACAGGGTGGAGACGGGAAGGTCGCAGCGCAGAAGGCGGTTGATCCTTTCGAACAGGGGAAGCGCCAGGAGCGAGCTCCCGCCCAGGTCGAAGAAGCTCTGCGTGGCGCCGATCATCTCCACGCCCAGCACCTCTTCCCACAGCTGGATGAGCTGCACCTCCAGGTAGTCGCGCGGCTCGTCGGCCTCCAGGTGCGCGCCCCCCCGCTCCGGCGCCGGCAGCGCGGCGCGGTCCAGCTTGCCGCTGGGGGTGACGGGGAGGGATTCCAGCTCCACGAAGGCCGCCGGCACCATGTACTCGGGCACACGCTCGCGCAGGTGCTCGCGCAGGGCCGCCGGGAGCGTGGCCCCCGCGTCGGCGGGAAGGGGGGCTTCGGCGTCCGCCAGGCGGCGCGCGCCGTACCCGGGCGCCGGAACCACGTACGCAACCAGCCGCCGCTCGCCGCCCTCATCCTCGCGCGCCACCACGGCGCACTCGCGCACGCCGGGGTGGCGGCGCAGCGCCGCCTCCACTTCGCCGGGCTCGATGCGGAAGCCGTGCACCTTGACCTGCTGGTCCACGCGGCCCATGAACTCCAGTGTTCCGTCGGACCGCCAGCGCCCCCGGTCACCGGTGCGGTACAGGCGGGCGCCCGGCGCGCCGAAGGGATCGGGGACGAACCGTTCCGCCGTCAGCGCCGCGCGGTTCAGGTAGCCGCGGGCCACGCCCGCGCCGCCCACGAACAGCTCGCCCGGCACGCCTGCGGGCGTCCGGATCCGCGCCGGTTCCAGCACGTGGACAGTCACGTTCGCCAGGGGGCGGCCAATGGACGGAGTGCGCCCGTCCGGCTCGCAGGGGGCGAAGGTGGCGCAGACGGTGGCCTCGGTGGGCCCATACGCGTTCACCAGCGTGCGCCCGGCGCTCCACCGCTCCAGCACGGCCGTGTCCATCGCCTCGCCCGCGCTCACGACGGTCGCAAGGTCCGGCAGCCCCTCGGGCGGGAGCACGGCGAGCACCGAGGGCGGAAGGGTGACGAGGGACACCCGCTCCCGCCGCAGCGTCTGCACCAGCTCCGGGCCGGGAAGGAGGTCGTCGCGCGAGGCGAGCACCAGCGTGGCGCCGGAGAGAAGGGTCGGAAACACCTCCCATACCGCCGCGTCGAAGGAGAACGAGGCGAACTGCAGCACGCGGCTGCCGGGACCCACCCCCAGCCCGCCGGTCACTGCGTGGGCCAGGTTGGGGACGCAGCGGTGCGGCACCACCACCCCCTTCGGCGTGCCGGTGGAGCCGGAGGTGTAGATCACGTACGCCGCGCCGTCCGGGTGCGTTGCGCGCGCGGGCGCCTCCGCGGGGCGCGCGTCGATGGCGCCTGCCTCCGCGCGCACGTCCAGCACGTCCGGCACGAGCCCGGCGAGCCCGTGGGGAACGCCCGCGGGGGCGACGACGGTCCGCGCGCCAGCGTCCGCCAGCATGTAGCGCAGCCGCTCTGCGGGGTAGGCGGGGTCCAGCGGCACGTACGCGCCGCCGGCCTTGAGGATGGCCAGGATGGCGGTCACCGTCTCCGGCGTGCGCTCCGCGAACACGCCCACGCGCGACTCCGGGCCCACGCCGCGCGCCACCAGGTGGTGCGCCAGACGGCTGCTGTCCGCGTCCAGCGCGCGGTAAGAAACGCTGCGGCCCGCGTACGCCAGCGCCTCGGCGTCAGGCGTGCGGACGGCCTGCGCCTGGAACAGCGCGTGGATGCACTCCCCGGCGGCGGCCGGCCCCGGCGCCGTCCCGCTCCACTCCGCCAGGAGGGCACGCTCCTCCTCGTCCAGCAGGTCCAGCTCGGAAAGGCGCCGGTCCGGATTGCTCGCCAGGTGGTCCAGCACGCGGTCCAGGTGCCGCGCCATCCGCACGACGGTGCCGTGCTCGAACAGGTCGCTGCTGTAGAGCAGGCTCCCCCTCAACCCGTCCGGGTACACGAACACCCCCAGGGCGAGGTCCACCTTGTTGTTCTCTCCCGCCCCCGGTCCGAACGCCTTCACCTTCACGCCCGCGTTCGTGTCCGTGGCCTGCGTCTCCACGTAGTCGCTGAGCTGGAACGCGACCTGGAAGAGGGTCCCATGGCTCAGGCTGCGCTCCGGCTGCACCTCCGCGACGATGCGGTCCAGCGGGATGTCCTGGTGCTCGTAGGCACCCAGCACCATCTCGCGCACCCGCCCCACCAGCTCGCGCAGGGTGGGGTCGCCGGACAGGTCGGTGCGCAGCGCCAGGGTGTTGACGAACATCCCGATTACGTCGTGCAGCTCCCTGTACCGCCGCCCCGCGATCGGGCTGCCGACCATCACGTCGTCGCTTCCGCTGTACCGGGCAAGGATCACGTTGAAGGCCGCAAGCATCACCATGTACAGCGTGGCGTTCTCGGCACGCCCCATCTCCTGCAGCCGGTCCATGCGCTCCCGCGAAACCTCCACCCGCACCTTGCCCCCCCGGTGCGAGCGCACCGCTGGCCGCGGGTAATCGGCCGCCAGGCTCAGCACCGCGGGGGCGCCGCCCAGCCGCGCCTTCCAGTACGCCATGTGCCGCGCGTCGGCCTCGCTCGTGGACTGCTCGCGCTGCCACACCGCGTAGTCCAGGTATTGTACCGGCACCTCCGGCAGCGGCGACTCGCGCCCGTCGCGAAACGCCTCGTACAGTTTCCACAGCTCGCGGAACAGCAGGCCCTGGCTCCAGCCGTCGGTGATGATGTGGTGCAGGCACGTGAGCAGCGTGTACTCGCCGTGCCCCAGCCGCAGCAGCCGCGCGCGAAAGAGGGGCTCCGTGGTCATGTCGAACGGGTACGCGGCCTCGCCGCTGGCCGCGCGCTTCACCTCGGCCTCGCGCTCGTCCTCGCCGAGCTCCGTCAGGTCGTCCACCGGCAGCGCATACCCGTCAAAGGGGAGCACGACCTGCATGGGCACGCCGTCGACCTCGCGAAAGGTGGTGCGGAGCGCGTGGTGCCGACGGATGAGCTCGCCCACCGCGCGCTCCAGCGCAGATTCGTCCACGTCGCCGCTCAGTCGCAGGCCGGTGAAGACGTTGTACTCCGCGCTTCCCCGCCCCAACCGGTCGATGAACCAGAACCGCTCCTGCGCGAACGAGGCGGGGGCCTGCGTCCGGTGGGTGCGACGGATGGTCGCTTCCTGGCGTAGCATGCCCTTGAGGCGACCCTCCAGGAGCGCGCGCTTGGCGGCGGAGAGCCCCTGCGGCGGTGTGACGGAACTGGACATTTGTGCACCTGACACGGATGGGATGGGCGCTGCCCGCCGTGAGCCCGTAACCACGAAGACGGATAAGGATCGCCGACGCGCTGGGCCACCGCCGCGGAGCAGACCACAAGAAGAGGGAAAAGACGGAGGGATTTGGGCGCTGATCTGGCAAACCTTCCTTTTGGGCGCCGCGTCACGACCAGAGGTCGCCAGCCGGCACCCCACCCCCCGCGCAATCCAGCCTCCTCTGATTCACTATCATTATACGCTTATTTATCCATCTCACAAGACGTCGCTGTCACGGGAAGACAGCCCGACTGCCATGCAGCAAAACCTCACCGGATGAACCCCGCCTGCAACGGGTCAGGCTGCGGGGCCGCAAATTGTTGCGGGTTACATGTGGCGCGGTTTACTATGAAACAGGTGATCCCCGACGCCGCCCGGCGATCCACGGACCCATCCACCCCGTGCCACCGATGCCTGCAGACGCCCTGATGTCTACGCTGGAGGAAGCGAAACCGGTCCACGCGCGGTGGTCGGAGGTGAACCGCCAGTTCCTGGATTTCGTTGCCGCCAACCCGGAGTGCATGGACCGGGGCAGCTACACCGTCATCAGCCAGGCGCCCGGCCTGCAGACGTAC
>DATABT010000714.1:0-4742 GCA_036259455.1 Longimicrobium sp.
CGTTGGCGGCCAGCTTGGCGCGGATGGCGGCCAGCGCGGCGGCGCGGTCGTCATCGATGTTGCGAATGGCGGCCGCGTCCACCTTCTGCTCCTCCGCCTTCCTGGCACTGTCCGCGGTGGTCGCCGGACGGGCGGATGATCTCGTTCGTCCAGGCGCGGCAGGGCGGGCGCGGGCAGGTGTGGATCCTTCCCCTGGCCGAGGGCGGCGAGGCGTGGCCGCTCACGGACCTGGAGACGGGCGCCGGCGCGCCGGTGTGGTCGCCGGACTCGCGGCGTATCGCCTTCATGTCGGCCCTCACCCCGGAGCAGATCGCCCGGTCCGACTCCGCCGCCGCGGACAGTGCCAGGAAGGCGGAGGAGCAGAAGGTGGACGCGGCCGCCATTCGCAACATCGATGACGACCGCGCCGCCGCGCTGGCCGCCATCCGCGCCAAGCTGGCCGCCAACGCAAAGGAGAACGACCCGCGCGTGGTCACGCGGCTGGACTACCTGGGCGAGACGGACATCGAGGACGAGCGGTACGCCCAGATCTACGTGACCGACGTGCGGCCGGGCGCAAAGCCGGTGCAGCTCACCCGCGTGGCGTACGGCATCGGGCAGCCGGAGTGGACGCCGGCGGGCGACTCCATCATCTACAGCGCCTCGCCGCCGCGCCGGCAGGGGCTGCACCCCGACTACGAGATGGAGAGCGACCTGGTCGTGGCCCCCGTCGACGGGCGCGGACAGGCGCGCACCATCGCGGAGCCGGGGTCGGCGGAGGGCGGGCCGGGGTTCTCGCCGGACGGGCGGTACATCACCTACATCCGCCGCGTGAGCGACATGGACTCGCTCACCTCCACCAACGCCGAGCTGGTGGTGATGCGGCGCAACGGCACCGAGCGCCGCAGCGTGACCGCGCGCCTGGACCGCGCGCCGCAGGGGTACACCATCACCCAGGACGGCTGGCTGTACTTCACGGTGCAGAGCGAGGGCACGCAGCCGCTGTATCGCACGCGGCTGGACAACATCGACCCGCAGCCCGTGGTGCAGGGGCCGCGCGGCGTGCTGGGCTTCGACGCGGTGCGGGGGCGCATCGCCTGGTCGGAGATGAACCCGCGCCGCCCCAGCGACGTCTACACGGCGGACGCGGCGGGCGGCGGCGAGCGGCGGCTTACGGCGCTGAACGATTCGCTGCTGGCGCAGGTGTACGTGAGCGACTACCACGAGATCTGGTATCCCGGATATCAGGGCCGCCGCACGCATGGCTGGTACCTGCTCCCCATCAACCACCGTCCGGGGCACAGGGCGCCGCTGGCGGTGGAAATGCACGGCGGCCCGCACGCCATGTGGGGCCCGGGCGAGGCCAGCATGTGGCTGGAGTACCAGATGCTGGCGGGCGCGGGATACACGGTCTTCTTTTCCAACCCGCGCGGCTCCTCCGGCTATGGCAACGAGGGGCTGCGCAGCATCCGCCGCAACTGGGGCACGCCCCCGGGGCAGGACGTGCTGGCCGGGGCGGACAGCATCATCGCGCGCGGGCTGGCGGACCCGGCGCGGCAGGTGATCACCGGCGGCAGCTACGCGGGGTACCTGACCACGTGGATCATCGCCCGCGAGGCGCAGGACCGCTTCAAGGCGGCGGTGGCGCAGCGCGGCGTATACGACCTGGGGATCTGGTACGGCGGATCGAACACGTGGCGTCTGTTCGAGAGCGAGTTCGGCACCACGCCATGGGAGGACCCGGAGATCACCCGCGCGCAGTCGCCGCTGACGTACGTAGCCGACATCCGCACGCCGCTCCTTCTGCTGCACGCCGACACCGACTTCCGCGCCACCATCGCCAGCGCCGAGGCGCTGTATCGGGCCTTGACGGTGCTGGGGCGGCCGGTGGAGTTCGTCCGCTACCCGCGCGAAGGCCACGAGCTCACGCGCGGTGGCGAGCCCGGGCACCGCATCGACCACATGCTGCGCATCCTGGAGTTCTTCGAGCGCTACATCACCCACTGATCGTGATGCCGGTGGATGGATGACGAGAGGCCCCGCGGCGCGTGTCGCGGGGCCTCTCGTGCTGCTCCACCTCGCCCGCGGCGGGGATGAAAGTCGCTCGCGCCGCTGTTGTCATTGCGAAGGAGGCGCCCCCGCGATCGCTGCCGGTGCAGAAATTCGTGGCGCCGACCGAGAAATCTACTCGCCCGGGCAGGTGTGATGCTCCGTTCGATGGACCCTCGGCCGAATCTCTTTCCATTCAGCGAGCGCCCTCGCAGAACTCCTTCGTTCACGGTCGGTCGGCCGACCGGAGGATGTACTCAGCGCCGGCTGGCAGGCCGCCTTCCTGCGAGGGGCCCGCGTCCCGGTATCGCGGGCGAGATCCTTCGGCCGCCGCCGTGGATTGTGCATCAACAAGGACTTGCGTGGCGGCTCCCTCGGGAATCAATCGATCCGCTGGACGTGAGCGTTCAGCAGCACCCTCGCCGTCAGGATGACATCACCCGCTTCTCGGTGAATGACTCTCCAGACGGGCTCGGGATGGAAAGAAGCGCCGGGCGAGCCCGGAGCAAGAAAACGGGTCACCAGCGAGGGTGGGTAGATTTCTCGGTCGGCGCCACAGGTTTCCTGCACCGGCAAGAATCACGCGGGCGCCTCCCTCGAAATGACAGGCATGGCGTGGGCGACTGTCATCGCACGGGGTGCGCGCCGTCGGCTGACCCAGGATGACATGACGCCCCTGGTTACCATCCGGCTTCAGCAACACCCCTTCAGAAGGTGCCGCTGTCCGCCGTGACCGAATCGGCCGGCGGTGTCCGGGTGCCGCCGGAGGGGAACCAGGCGGAGTCGCGCATCAGCCGGACGGTGTCGCTGGCGGGGCGCTTGGGGCGGCCGTCCGTGCAGTACTGCTGCACCACCTGGGTCACGTTGCGGCAGTCGGCGTCGTCGCCGCAGCGGGCGGACTGCCACTCGATGGTACGGCGCAGCGCCGACTGCGGCGGCACGTCGTCGCAGAACGCGGGCGTCTGCCGGCTGAACTCCAGGCAGCTGCGCATGTACGCGCCCACGGACAGGCTCCCCACCACGGTCATGGCGCCGCCGGCGCGCTGCTTGGCCTCTTCGAAGCACGCGGCCTCGTCACTGGACACGCCGTACCGCGCACCCTCGCGCGCGGCGACGATCGCCTGGGCCTCGATGTCGCCGCGGTTGCGCTTCCACCACATCCCCGTGGCCACGATCCCCGCGATCCCCAGCAGCAGCAGAACGCCGCAGCCGATCAGCCCGAATCGCAGGCACCCGCTGCGCGCGCCCGGCTGGCGCGGCGGGGGCGGCGGAATGTGCGACGCGGGGCGGGCACTCTGCGGATCGCTCATCGGGATGTCGGCGGCGCGGGTGGGTGGACGGGTGGGACTCGGAGCGGAAGAATGGGCCGTGGCGGGGGCGGTTGTCCAGCGGGGCGGATCAATCCTCCTCGAACGACTCCAGCATGCGCGCCTGCTCGCGCCGGGCGATGGCCTGCAGCGCCGTCTCCCAGTCCGTACGGTCCGTCATGGCCGCGGCCTGCGCCTCGATCCAGACCTCGCGGAGCACCACGTCCGTCAACCCCACCGCCTGCCGCTCACGGGTGCGCCGCAATTCGGCCACGCGGCGCGCCAGCGGCACCAGCTCTTCGGGGATGTCGGCCTCGGGATGGAGCCAGGCGCGCCCCGCGGTCTCGTCCGTGCGCCCCTCGCCCGGCTCCTCCGGCCGCGGACCCGCGGGGCGGTAGCGGTGCGGATCGGCGGAGACGCGCACGGCGATGCTCCCCTCCGCGAACGGCTGCCACCAGTCGATCAGGTTGCCGTTCAGCTCGTCCAGCAGCTTTTCCACGGCCATGCGGATGGGTCCCTTGCGGGTGTGGTCGCGCCGGGCGCGCTCCACGATCAGCAGCAGGTCCGCGCCCGGCTGCTCGTGCGCGAACGACTGGATCCAGCGCAGCGCCCGCTGCCGCGCCGTCTCCGGCCCCTCGCCCTGCAGGTCCAGCCGACGGGTGGGCGGGTAGTGGCGTGCCTCGAATTCGCGCGAAAGCTCGTTCAGCCGCATGGACGGAAGTGCGTGAGTGCGTGAGTGCGGAAGTGGGGACTCGCGCTCCGTTCGATGAGGTATCGCAGGGAAGGGGCCGCGCGTCCGCACACGCCCTTCCCCGCTCTCCCACGCAGTTTGTGGAAGAGGGGGTCGGGGGGTGAGGGCCCGCGGCCAGCGGAACGCCGATTGCACCCCGCGTCACCCTCTGCACCGGACGCACAGCAAAGGAGGCACGGATGCGATACGACCGCGGATACGGACGCGACTACCCGATGGCCCGCGACAGCGGACCACCGCGCGGATACGACTACGGCCTGCGCGGCTACCACGAGACGGCGCCCGAGTGGCGGCCCATCCCCCTGCGCACCTTTGCGCGCGGCGGGGGATACGACCGGGGTTACTTCGGGCACGCGGCGCTTCCGAACCGGGTGACGCAGCGGTACAACATGGAGTACGTGCACCCGCAGCCCAACCGGCTGGAGACCAACTACGCGCCGTTCGGCGGCGACGTGGAAGACCGCATCGTGGACCACACCGGCTACCGGGGCGCTTACAACACCCAGGGCGGCTCACGTACCTGGCGCGGCGGCGGCCTGCCGATGGGCTGGGAGCGCGAGGCCGGCTACGGCGGCCGCTACGATCGCGACTTCCGCGGCTACGGGCGCGACTACTACGGCCCGATGCGCCGATTCGCCCTCGATCAGCGCATCGGG
>DATABT010000715.1:0-1647 GCA_036259455.1 Longimicrobium sp.
GGACCGGCACCCGGTCCGCGGCTTCGTTGCGTTCCGGGAGATGAGGATCAGGACGTCGCGGCCAGCCCTGCGTGCCCGGCGCGCGCCACCTCCAGTTCGCGGATGCGTCCGCCGATCCAGGCGTACGGCATCACCGCCAGCAGGTTGTACACGTTGAACCAGGCGGGCGTGTTGTCCCAGACGGGGATGGTCATGGCGACGTTCATCACCAGCGCGATGGCGCCCATGATCAGGGCGTGCAGCATGGGCCTGGAGGGCGCCAGCCGGGCGGTGACATAGCAGCCCACGACGCCGAACAGGGCCACGTACGCGCTGATCAGGATGAGACCCGCCGTGTTGCCGTTGGGCGTGCCCGGCGGCGGCACCAGGTCCGGCGCCACGCGCGACAGGAGCGTGCTGGTGCCCACGTTCAGCGCGCCCGTGAGGACGAACCCGGCGACGATGGCGAAGATGCTGCGGCCCATGACGGACTCTCCGGAGGGACGGGTGATGCGGAGGATGTGCGGGAACGAGCGAAGAGATGCCGAAGGACGACTCCTTTGTCAAGCTTCTCGTGACGAACCGGTCGAGCGCGGGATGAGCCGCGCCGAATGCGGGCGGCGGGAGCCCGGCAAGCTCACCCCGGCGCCACGCCAGAGCGACTGAAGTCGCCGCGTCGCCGCAACGAGAGCGGAAAGCCCCGCAAAGGGCGCGGGGCTTCAACTGCTGATTCCGGGTTCATCGTCGATTTGGTTGCACGCGACCGCGCCGCTATCGGTGCGAAGGAGGCTTCCGCGCGATCACGGCCAGTGCAGGATTTCTGTGGCGCCGACTGCGAAATCTACTCTCCCGTACTGGTGGCCTGCCTGCGTGCTGGATCCCGGCCCCGCAAGACGCGGCGCAAAGGTGCCGCGGCTACGGTCCGCGCAAGCGGACTTCGCGAAACCTGCAGCGTCGAATCATTCGCTCCCGGCTCGCGGCCGGACGTTCGCCGGCTACCCCCGCGTGAGGCGGAGGCGGACGACGTAGCTCTGCGGGTCGGGGGCGCTGGAGGCGCTGGGATACGGCTGCAGATCCACCACCTCCACGATGTACCCCTCGTGGCTCACGCGGCGCCGGCCCTCGGCCGTGTTGAGTTCCACGCTCCGCGTCGCCTCGCCGCGCTCCTGCAGGACCAGGCCCACGCGCGCGTTCCCGGCGCGGACGCACTGCACGGCCGGCGGGCAGCGCGAGTCCTCCATCACCGCCCCGAAGCCGATCGCCAGGCGCTCCTCGTCAAAGGTGCGCGTCTGGCCGATGGGGATCTCCACCTGCTGGTTCTCGTTCGTGCCCGGGACGGGGCCGGTGCGGAAGGTGTTGATGCACCCCGCCAGCAGCGGCAGCACAAGCAGCGCGGCCCTCCCCACCCCACGCCGGACGTCGGCTCCGTTCATCGTTCGCTGATCCCGATCAAAAGTCCCCGCACGCGCGCCTCACCACGCTCAAGATACAGCATTCCAACGTTTTCGCATCCTCCCGCGGCTGTACCACCACCTCCCCACGCGGGGCGCGCACGCCCCGGCCACCCGGATCGCCCGTCCCTTTTCCGTCCCAATCTTTCACTGCTACCGGAGCAGCGCAGGCCCAGGCACCGCGCGGGCGGGAGCGTGGAACGGATGAGGGTGGCAT
>DATABT010000716.1:0-3214 GCA_036259455.1 Longimicrobium sp.
CTCACCCGTGCTGGTGATCCGGCCCGCGGCCCGGTCCTCGACCCGCTTCCGTGCGGCGCATCGGAGGCGGGTCCCGGGACGTGCGGCCAGCCATGAGCGTGGGTGAGTAGATTTCTCAGTCGGCGCAACAAGATCCTCCATGAGGCAAGTCCTCGTGGGCGCCTCCTTCGAAATGACAGCTCACGGCGCAGACTTCGTGCGTGCAACCGACTCCGCGATGAACCTGCTTTTCGTGGATCCTGGTCTGATCCGTTGCTCTCGATGCGCGGCATCGGCAGGTTGATGGGATGATGCAGCTCTCCCCGCGCGCCGCGCCGATGCAGATCGAGAACCTTTCCGCCACGCTGTCGGTGCTGTCGGCGATGGTCACGCCGGCGGTGCTCATCCTGGCCAGCAGCTCGCTGGTCCTGGCCACCTCCAACCGCCTGGCCCGCGCCATCGACCGCACGCGCATCATCTCCGAGCGCGTAACGGACCTGGCCCACGCGGACCTGGAGCGGACGATGCTGGCGGAGGAGCGCTCGCTCCTTTTCGAACAGCTGGGCCGCACGGCGCGGCGTACAAAGCTCCTCACCCGCGCGATGACGCGGCTCTACATGGCGCTGGCCATCTTCGTCGCGACCAGCGTGAGCATCGGCGTGGTGGCGGTGGTGGGGGTGCCGTACGCGTGGATCGCGCTGGGGCTGGGGCTGATCGGCTCCGTGCTCCTCTTCTGGGCCTGCCTGCTCCTGATCCTGGAGTCGCGCATCGCCCTGACGGCCGTGTACGACGAGATGGAGTTCGTGCAGGCGCTCGGCCGCCACTACGCCCCGCCCGGCAACCTGGTGGAGCGCCCCGGCTTCCGCCGTCCCTGGCGTCGCTGAGCCTGCGCCTGGTCATCATCCGGCCGGTCGGCGCGCCCGCGCGAGGATGGAACACGTAGCACGCGGCTGATTGCGGACTGGTTCGGGTCGATGTCAGTCTGCGCCGATCCACGGACCTCCGGCGGGCCAGCGGGCGCCGAAGGCATGCTCCGTCTGAAGAGACTGCAGCGGCGGCACCAGGAACCGCGCGAGCGCGTCGGCTAGCTCAGGAAATGTGGGAGATCCATCCTGCTGGCCGATTCTGCCGAGAAATGCGCCCCACTGCCGCTGGCGCGCCTCATCACCCGCGAACGGGTCCGTGAGCGCGACTGGAACGCCATCCGGCAGCGGTGTGCGGCGGCGCTCGAACGTGGCCGCAATCGCCTCCGCGAGTTGGCTGCCGTCAAAGGCGAAGCGGCGCGCGATCATCCACACGTCGTAAAAGTCCTTCATCCGCGTGTTCGCCACCCCCAGCGCGATCATCGCATGCAACTTCTCCGCAACTACCGTTTCCGGAGGGTAGGCGTACAGCACGGGTGGCGGTGCATCGAGCAGCACGGGAAAGGTGATCTCCGCCGCGCAGGGCGTGATCGCATCTCCGAACCCGATGTCCACCTGCAGCGAAATGCGCGCGCTCCCCAGCCGCGCCACCATCCTGATCCGGATTCCGCCGTACTCCTGCGCCTCGCGGATATCCTCGCCACGTACGCTCCCCGGCTCCAACTCCAGCCCGTCGGCTTGAACGGGGTTCTGCCAGATCTCCTCGAACAGCCGTACCAGGCGCGGAATCGCCGGATCTCCGCGGCCCAGCAGGTCGAGGTCGCGCGTGGGCCGGTACGTAGCCCCCGACCACGCACGGAAGAGCATGGCGCCCTTGAGCACGAAATCCCGCCGGTGAGGCGATTGCCCCAGTCGGTAGAGCAGCCGCTCCAGACCGTACGTCGCCAGCAGGAAGTTGAAGTCCTCGCCGCGCTGGCGAGCCAGGTTCAGCAGGCGCTGGCGCACGGAGGCGGCGAGGTTTCGCGGCTCCGGCACGGTCACGTGATCGCCTGCAGGTACGGGGTGATGACGCGCGTCATGCGGCAGGCGGCGGCGGCGCGCCAGAGCTCGTCCATGGTGGCGCGGCGCTGGCGCCATGTTTCACGCAGCGCCTCTACGGCCACGTCGATGCCGATCTTGTTGCGGTACTTGAAGCAATCAGCCACCGTTTTTGCGGGGCTGTAGACGCGCACCTCCACGCGCTCGATCACATGCCGCTCCACGCCGTACGTCCACGCAGCGCCGGAGAAACGGACGAATTGCAGCGGCGGATGGTCCACGCGCGGCTGCCACGCCTTATCGTGGATCGCCATCCAGACGCGGAACGGTGACTGCGTCGTGAGCCCGTGAAAGCGGAGCGCGGACAGGAGGCACACCACGCCCCGCGGGATACGCGCGCAGGCCTCCACCAGCGTATGGTTTTCCGACGCGTCGAGGCTGGCGGGCACGTACAGTCCACGCCCCACGCGCTGCACGGCACCTTCGCGGTTGAGCAGGTGCAGATAGTGGCGCGGGATGCCGTGCGAATCCAGGTCGCGCGGCCGTAGCGCTCCCGTCCCGTGCACCAGATCCAGCGTACGCTCGCGATAGCTTTTGCTCATCCGATTTCCTTTCCTCAGGAAATATAGATATATCTCGAGGAAATGAAAATACGATGTGTGCCGGGCGCGGAGGAACAGATCGAGGACGCGGAGGGATCATGCCCCGGCTCCGCGCCCTCTCTTGCTTCCCCCGCGCCGTGCGCGTGATACGCAGAGTTCAGCCGCCGGCGCTTTCCAGGCCGCGCGGGGAGGTGGCCGAGTGGTCGGCGACGTCCTGGGCGCCGGATTGGCGCGCGCAGGCAGCACAGCAGTAGAAGGTACCGTTCGCGTCCACGCCGTGGCCGATGACCTTGCATCCGCAGTGCGCGCACACCGGCGCCAGCTTGTGAATGGCGCACTCGAAGCTGTCGAACACGTGCCGCTGCCCGGCCGTGATCACCTCGAACGACAGGTAGTAGTCGTTCCCGCACACCTCGCACTTCGCCATCGTCGCCTCCCCTGGTGGATCTGCCTCGCCGCGCGAAAGCCGCCGGGTGCCTGCATCCACCGCGCCACCACGACCGCGGGGAGCGCGGCGCGCCGTCCACCGGCATTGATCCATCCCCGTTCCGCGTCGCCGCTGCGCGCGGACGGGGAGCTGGAGCCGGGCGGAAACGGCGGCGGGCGGATGCCGCGCAGGCACGAGGTATCCAGCCCCCGCGCGGAGCCCTGGCGGTAGAACCGGATCACGAGCGAGTCCACGCAGGCGGTGCCCTCCATCCCCCCGTACGCGTGGGCGGCGTGCGGGATCAC
>DATABT010000717.1:0-5350 GCA_036259455.1 Longimicrobium sp.
GGCTTGGCGAGGCCGATGAAGATGACGATCCCGTCGCCGCCAGGGTTCCCGCCGTTCGGCTCGAAGTCGGTGCCGAAGCGCGGCTTCCAGTTGTTCACCGCCCAGATGTTCCCCGCCGCGTCGATGGTCACGCTGGTCATGCGCATCAGCGGGTCGAGGCACTCGGTGCCGTCCTTGTAGAGCGGCGAGCCGTCGGGGAGCGTCACCGGCTCGCCGGCGGTGGGGAGGGTGTAGCCGTTGGTGGGCGTCAGCGCCTCGCCCACGGCCAGCCCGGACGGAGAGTTGACGCCCGCCAGCTTGGAGATCGCCGCGTTCGAGTAGACCTGGGCGGGACCCATGATGCCGAAGTTGGCCACCCACACGTCGTCGTTCCCATCCACCGCCACGCCCCAGGGACCCAGCACGCCGCCCCGGTTCGTAAACCCGGATACGTCGCCGCCGGGCGTGACGAAGTACACCGTGCTGTCGCCGCCGGACGCGATCCACGTGTTCCCGTAGGAATCCACCGCGTTCCCCTTCACCGCCGCGCCCAGCGCCTGCGACCAGAGGCAGACCAGCCTGTCGCCCTGGATCTGGAAGCGCGCCACAGCGCCCGCGTTCGCCTTGGGCCATCCCAGGCCGCCGCTGTAGGTAACCCAGGCGGTCTTAGGCTCGGTAGGGTCGATGGCGATGCCGAAGGTGTAGTTCCCCGGCGCCGTCTCGTGCGGACGGTTCGCGTCGGGATAGACCCGGAACTCCTGCGCGACGCCCCCCAGGTAGACGGTCACCCCGTGGTTCCCGTAGCTCGTCAGCCACAGGTTGTGGTCGGCGTCGATCGCCATCCCCTGCACACGCTCCGTCCCCTCGTAGTAGGGCGTGCCGTCGCTGCCGTCGCCATGGAACTTCGAGACGACGCCCTCGGTGGGGAAGCTGCTCGAGGGCCCCCATCCAAAGCTCCCCACCCACGCCGTCCCGTCGGAACCCACCGCCACGCCGTAGCCCGGCCCGTTCAACCCGGCGCCGATCACCGGCGAGTTCGGCGTGCCGTTGGTGCCATCGGACGGCATCCCGTTCGGCTTCAGCACCACCGCGAAGTCGCACCCGTTCGGCGTCCCCTGGAAGACGTTGTTCGGGATCCAGGCGTAGCCGTTCGCATCCCACGCGATGTTGGCCGGGCCGCCGAACATCCGGTAGGAGTCATCCCCCGTGCGGTTCACCTTCACCGCCAGCGTCCACGCGGCGTCGGGCTGAGCGGCGAGGACCGGGGTGTACACCTGCAGCGCCTGCGACTGCTGGTAGATTTCGCCCACGTTGCGCGCGGGGTTGAGGGCGATGTTGGCGACCGCCTGGAAGGTGTCCACCGGCGGCACCCCGGTAGACGACGGGGCCAGCTTCTGCAGGTCGGTCCGCGCGCCGGGGAGGTCGCGGACGGAGGCGGCCAGGAAATTGGCCAGCGAGCGCGTGGAGCGCAGCGAGTTGGTCTGGTCGCGGTTGGGCGGCGCGAGCATCACCGCGCCGGGCTCGCCGGTGCGTACGTCGGCCAGGTGCGCGCACATCCCCGCGGCGACGCCGAGCGCGAAGGGGTTCCCGCGGATCATGCTGCTCTGGATGAACTGCGCGAACGCGTACCCCGCCGCCACGGTGGTGAGCTCGTTGATTACCACCGGGCCGCTCACCTCGGCGCCGATGACAGCCGCGAGCTGCACGCCGATGGTCATGTGCGCCGTCGCGTAGAGGGTGCCGCCGCCTTCGGGCGCGGTGTAATCAAACGAGAACCAGCCGTTCGCGTTGGGGTTGCCGACGCCGAGGATGTTCGGATCGCCATCGCCGGCCTCGTAGAGCGTCACGTGCAGGTCGGTGAGCGGGAGCGCCTGTTCACCGGCGCCGGACTGGACGGTGCCTTCGAATCGCTGGGTGTTCATGTGTGCCGGAGGATGTGAGGTGTGGTTGGACGATGCGTGGCTCCGCCGCATCCACCGTGGGCGGGACGCCGGGATGAGGGCCGGCGGGGGAAGGGTGAGGCGGGGAATCCCTTGACGCAAGTATTTTGCTGCGTGGGCGTATCGAATGGCCGTGGGAGCCGCGGGGGCGCCCCGCACGGCTCCCGCTGCGGTGCCGACGCAGCCAGGCACGAGGCGGCCGCCCCGGATCAGCGCGGCACGACAACGCGCGGGCGACAAGCTGAAAGGCGGCTCCGTGCGGCTGGAACGTGCGACGGCGGCCCACATGTCGTATCGGGCAAGGCGCACGCTGTACCACCCAGCCGGGCGACGGACGGGCCGCAGCAGCGTAAATCGCTGCTGTGGCTTCGCGTATGATATTGTTGGCTCACTGTCGGGGCGCGGGCGCCCGTGAGGTGCAAATCGCCGGACCCGGAATCCTTCGGCGTTCACCCCTCCCACGCAGTTGTGTGAGCAAGCGCTGGTGAGTTGTCGCCTCACCAGCGCGGGTGCACGCTCTGTCGGAAGTGGCGGTCGTATACGGCGCGCACGTGGGCCATCGCCTCGCCGGAGAGTGGCGGCAGGCCGGCGGCCCGGACGTTGTCCTCGGCCTGCCGCGTGTTGCGGGCGCCGGGGATGGTGGTGGTCACTTCGGGAAACATCAGGATCCAGCGGAGCGCCAGCTGCGCCAGCGTGGCGCCCGGCGGCACCAGCGGGCGCAGCTCCTCCACCGCGGCCAGCCCCGCCTGGAAGTCCACCCCGCTGAACGTCTCGCCCTGGTCGAACGCCTCGCCGCGGCGGTTGAAGCTGCGGTGGTCTCCGCCGGCGAACGCGGTGTCCGCGCGCATCTTTCCGCTCAGCAGCCCGCTGGCCAGCGGCACCCGCACGATGATCCCCACCTGTCGCTCCGCCGCGGCGGCAAAGAACGCTTCGGCCGGCTTCAGGCGGAACATGTTGAAGATGATCTGCACCGACTGCACGGCGGGGTACTCCATGGCCTTCATCGCCTCGTCCACGCGCTCCACGCTCACGCCGTAGTGGCGGACCTTGCCCGCGGCGACCAGGTCGTCCAGCACGCCGAACACCTCCGGCATGTGGTAGACCTCGCCCGGCGGGCAGTGCAGCTGCAGCAGGTCGATGGCGTCCACGCCCAGGTTGGCCAGGCTGCGCTCCGCGAACGCCGTCAGGTTGGCGCGGTCGTATCCCCCGGCCACGTGGGGGTCCAGCCGGCGGCCTGCCTTGGTTGCGACGACCGGGCTCTCACCCGGCCGCTCTCGCAGCACCTGGCCGATGAGCCGCTCGCTGTGGCCGTCGCCGTACACGTCGGCGGTGTCGATGAAGCTCACGCCCAGGTCGATGGCGCGGTGCAGCGACCGCAGCGACTCGGCGTCGTCGGTGCGGCCCCACGCATCGCCGCCGATGGCCCACGCGCCGTATCCGATGGCCGACACCCGCCACCCCGTGCGTCCCAGCGCTCTGTGCTCCACGTCGGCGATCCCTGTTTCAGTTGGGTCAGGCACCATGGCCCGCGCATATCACCGGCTCCGTCCCGTCGCCCGTACCGCAAGCGGCGTGCGGGGCGACGATACCGGAGTTGTGCCTGCTTTCGTGCTGGACACCACGAAGACGCGGGGTCCCGGTTGCACCGTAGCAACCAGAACCCCGCCAAGGTCACGCCCTTGCCGCCGGCATCCGGCGCCGAATGTCGATTGCCCCCACACACTGGGGTTACCGCCAACGCCGAGTCGGCGAACGATCATTGGTCGTTCACTGCCGCCGCGATCTCCTCCCGCACCCACGCGTCATCCTCCACCTCCACCCTCCCCCGCAGCGCCTGCCGCGCCGCCTCCGTGCCGATGCGCCCCAGCGCCCACGCCGCGTGCCCGCGGATGAGCGGCTCCTCGTCGTTCAGCGCGATCGCGAGCGCGGGGACGGCTTGGGGCGAGCCCCAGTTGCCGAGCGCGACGGCCACGTTGCGCAGCAGGCCCCGCCTCTTCGCTCGCTTGATGGGCGAGCCCTTGAACCGGGCGCTGAACTCCTCCTGCGTCATCGTCATCCACTCGATGAGCGACGGCCCGTCCAGCCCCTCGCGCGCCAGGAACGCCTCCTCTGCGGCGGGCGTGGCGAACGAGTTCCAGGGGCAGACTTCCTGGCAGATGTCGCAGCCGTAGACGCGGTTGCCGATGAGCGGGCGCAGGTCGCGGGGGATGGGGCCGCGCAGCTCGATGGTGAGATAGCTGATGCACCGCCGCGCGTCCATCCGCGGGGCGCCGCGCTCGTCGCGGCCGAGAAGCGCGGCCGTGGGACACGCAGAGACGCAGGCGGAGCAGGTGCCGCAGTGCTCCCTGGCGAACGGCTCGTCGTACGCCAGCTCCGCGTCGAGGAGGATCACGCCGAGGAACCAGTACGAGCCTTTGCCCGGCTGGATGAGCATGGTATTGCGCCCGGCCCACCCCAGTCCCGCGCGCTGCGCCAGCTCGCGCTCCAGCACGGCGCCCGTGTCCACGTAGGCGCGGCCGTGGACGGGGAGGAGCTCGGCGTTGATCCAGTGCTGGAGCGCGATCAGGCGCTCCTTCATCAGGTCGTGGTAGTCGAAGTTGCGGGCGTAACGGGCGACCACGCCGCGCGACGGATCGGCGGTGGCGGAGGGCTCCGCGTCCGCGTTGTAGTACTCCATCGCCACGACCACGGCGGAGCGCGCGCCGGGGACGAGCACCGCCGGGTCGCGGCGCCTGGCGACCGCGTCTTCGCGGGCCAGGTACTGCATCTCGCCGTGCATTCCTTCGCCGATCCAGCGGGCGTACGCGTCACCGTACGCGCTGGCGTGCGCGGGCGCGAACCCCACCGCGCCGAAGCCCATCTCCCGGGCCTTCTGGCGGATGCGCTCCGTGACCTGCCGCGGCGAAAGCACGTGGGTGATCATGCGCCCCGGTACACCCGCCCCGTTTCTCCGTGCCCCACTTCCGGGCTTCTCGTCTACGGCGTAAACTTACGACCTCTGAACGGTAGAGTAGACGCCAGGGCGGGATTTGAAGTCCGCCCTGGACGCCCCTCTTCGAACCGGACGTGCGGATTACCCGACTGCACCAGGGCCTGTACGGCGTGTCTGTCGATCATCCGGATCATCCTCCCTCGCCTGCCGGCGGTGGGGCAACCGCCCTGCACGGAACGGCGAAAAAGGTAGGGGGAGTGATCCTGGATCGCGCCAGAGTTTAGAGAGGATCAGCGACAGAGTTTAGGGAACTCACAGTGCCAGCTTCCGGAGCTGATCTGGTCGATACGAGAGATTGCACTGAGTATCGAAGTAGATGGTCGAGTGCAGCCACCCCGCCATACCACCCAGGCTCCGCAGCACCTCCACGTGTGGAAGTACCACATCAAGGATCCAGTCCAGCCGCTGCGACGGCTCCACCTCCGGGGGAGCTCGTAAC
>DATABT010000718.1:0-9122 GCA_036259455.1 Longimicrobium sp.
GACGACTTCGACCAGCGCATCATCGACTGGCTGGTGGAGGAGTTCCGGCGCGACCAGGGGATCGACCTGAGCAAGGACCCCATGGCGCTGCAGCGCCTGAAGGAGGCGGCGGAGAAGGCCAAGATGGAGCTGTCGACCACCATGTCGACGGACATCAACCTGCCCTTCATCACGGCCACGCAGGAGGGCCCCAAGCACCTGAACGTGAGCCTGAGCCGCGCCCGGTTCGAGCAGCTGGTGGACGACCTGGTGCAGCGCACCATTCCGCCCATGGAGCTGGCGCTCAAGGACGCGGGCCTCAAGCCGGGCGACGTGGACGAGGTGATCCTGGTGGGCGGATCGACCCGCATCCCCAAGATCCAGGAAGTCGTCAAGACCTTCTTCGGCAAGGACCCGCACCGGGGCGTGAACCCGGACGAGGTGGTGGCCGTGGGCGCGGCCATCCAGGGCGGCGTGCTGGCCGGCGAAGTCAAGGACGTGCTGCTGCTGGACGTGACCCCGCTGTCGCTGGGCATCGAGACGCTGGGCGGCGTGTTCACCAAGCTCATCGAGCGCAACACGACCATCCCCACCAAGAAGTCGGAGACGTTCTCCACGGCGGAGGACAACCAGACCACGGTGGAGATCCACGTGCTCCAGGGCGAGCGCGAGATGGCGGTCTACAACAAGACCATCGGCAAGTTCCAGCTGACGGGCATTCCGCCGGCACCCCGCGGCATGCCGCAGGTGGAGGTGACGTTCGACATCGACGCGAACGGCATTCTGCACGTGAGCGCCAAGGACCGCGCCACCGGCAAGGAGCAGAAGATCCGCATCGAGGCCAGCAGCGGCCTGTCCGAGACCGAGATCGACAAGATGGTCAAGGACGCCGAGAGCCACGCGTCCGAGGACAAGGCGCGCCGCGAGCAGGTGGAGGCGCGCAACCGCCTGGACAGCATGGTCTACGAGGTCGAGAAGAACGCCAGGGAGTGGGACGACAAGCTCGACCAGGCCAGCAAGGACAAGCTGAACGAGTCGCTGGAGCGCGCCCGCAAGGCCCTCAAGCAGGACGAGATCGGCGAAGTGCGCGCGGCCACGGAAGAGCTGCAGAGCGCGTACAGCGCGGCGGGCGCCAGCATCTACCAGGCGCAGCAGGCCGCGGCCGGCGCGGGCGCGGACGCCGGGTTCACCGGCGGCGCCACCGCGGGTGCGGGCTTCGAGGACGACGCCACGGCCTCCGCGGGCGCCTCCCAGGACGACGTGGTGGAGGCGGACTACGAGATCGTGGACGACAACAAGTAACCGCCCGGGAACGGGGAATCGCCGGCGACGGCGGTTCCCTGTCCCGTCCCGCGGGATGGATGAGGTAGACGGCCCCGACCCCGGATTTCCAGGGCCGGGGCCGTTCTTCGTCCGGTACCCTCCGGGTCCCTGCGCATGATCATCCCGTCCCCGCGGCGCGGATGGAGGAGGACTTGCAGGGGCGGCAAGCGCAGGCCGCGGTTGCGGTTGCGCGCGCCGTTAACCATCGGCTAATGGCGCGCCCCTTCCGCGCCGGCGGTGGGCGGGGCGATACTACACGTGGCGAAATCTCCCGGGAGTGCTCCCAACAGGAAGACGAGATCAGGAACGACCATGCTCGATCCGGTACGTGCCAAGCTGAAACTGGTGGGCGTGACCGCCGGCGCCTTTGCGGGCGGGGTGCTGCTGGCCAGCGGAATGGAATGGACCACCGGCTCGCACGCCGCCGTCCTGCAGACCACCACGCAGCCCTCCACCCAGGAGGTGCGCCCGGTGGCGGAGCTGAGCCAGGCCTTCATCTCCATCGCCGAGTCCGTGACCCCCGCGGTGGTCAGCATCGAGACGGAGCGCGGCCCCCGCCAGAGCACCCGGCGCCGCCGCGGCCAGGAGGAGGACCAGGGCTTTCCGTTCCCCTTCCCCTTCCCGCAGGGCCCCCAGGGGCCGCAGCAGGCCAGCGGGTCCGGCTTTCTGATCAGCCAGGACGGCTACATCATCACCAACAACCACGTGGTGGCGGACGCGGACGAGATCAACGTGATCCTCTCCGACAACCGCCAGCTGCGCGCCCGCCTGGTGGGCCGCGACCCGCTGACGGACGTGGCGGTGATCAAGGTGGAGGGCGAGCGCTTTCCCGCCGTGCGCCTGGGCCGAAGCGACGACGTGCACATCGGCGAGTGGGTGCTGGCCATCGGCAACCCGCTGGACCTGGGCACCACCGTCACCTCGGGGATCGTGAGCGCGCAGGGACGCTCGCTGCGCAACCTCATCGGCAGCAACGCGGGCGAGAACTCCGCGTGGGCCATCGAGGACTTCGTGCAGACGGACGCGCCCATCAACCCCGGCAACTCCGGCGGGCCGCTGGTGAACCTGCGCGGCGAGGTGGTGGGCGTGAACAGCGCCATCGCGTCGCCCACGGGGCTCTACGCCGGGTACGGATTCGCCGTGCCGATCGACCTGGCGCGCAAGGTGGCGGACGACCTGATCCGCTACGGCCGCGTTCGCCGCCCGGCCGTGGGCATCCAGGTGACCAACGTGCGCCCGGAAGACGCGGAGGTCTACAAGCTGGAGCGCATCGCGGGCGTGGTGGCGCAGGACTTCCCGGCCACCAGCGCCGCGCGCGAGGCGGGCGTGCGGCAGGGCGACGTGGTGGTGGCGGTGGATGGACGGCCGGTGCAGCGCGTGGGCCAGTTCCAGCGCATGATCGCCACCCGCCGCCCCGGCGAGGAAGTGACGCTGGACGTGATTCGCTACGGCGAGCGCCGCCGCTTTACCGTCCGCCTGGGCGAGGCGCCCAACGCCACGGAAGACGCGGACGCGGCGCCCGTCGCGCGCCGCGAGGACCCGGCGGCGGAGGGCTCCACGCGCCTGGGCGTGGCGGTGTCGCCGTTGACGCCCGACGTGGCGCGCGAGTGCGACATCGAGGGGCAGCCGGCGGTGCTCGTGGTGACGGAGGTGGAGCGCTTCGGCGCGGGTGCGCGCAACGGGCTCGGCCGGTGCACGCGCATTCTGGCCGTGGACGGGCAGCCCGTGTCGGACGTGGCCAGCTTCCGCCGCCTGGTGGAGCGCAAGCGGGGCGGCGAGGTGGTGTCGCTGCGCGTCACCTTTCCCCGCGGCGAGAACGGCATCCTGAACATCCGCCTGCCCGACTGACGCACTTCCGCACCTCTGCCGACACGGAGCGCCACCCGGGAATCGGGTGGCGCTCTGCTTTTGGCTGTCTGCACATTCTGATTGCGCCGCACTCCCCACGTGATTTGCGACAACCAGATGCAGAAATTCTCGTAACTCATTTCAGCCATTGAGGTAATTGTACACCTCAAACACACCTTATCCGATGATCCTTGACGAATACGGAGCGGGATTTTACCCTCCATCAAAGCACTCGCTTGGGGACCTTGCACACGTAACCCGCCGGATCATCCCGACAAACGCCCCCCGGCACCCGCGACCCGATTCGATCGGCTTCTTCCATCGAGCTTCCGTTGATGAACGCTCCCGCTCCGGCACGCCCCCGCGCGTCCAGACCGCCCGACGCTTCCCGTCCCGCCTCGCGCGTGGCCGACCTCTCACCCCGCGCGTTCCGCATGCTGCTGCTGGCGATCTGTGCACTCGCCGCGGCCATGGCGGCGGAGGGGCTGCAGACGTTCGCGGAGATGCGGGAGCGGCATCACGCCATCCTGGCCCGGCAGCAGGCGGTCTCGCCCGTGTCGTACGGCAGCGCGCTCCCCGCGCTGCACGGGCTCGTTCCCGAGGGCGCGGCCGTCCGCGTGCTGGTGCGCGCCGATTCGGCCGGTGCGCAGGGCACGGCGCTCTGCGCCCTCGCGGCGCAAACGGCAGGCGAAACGAGCGTACACTGGATCGCGTTTTCGGCGGACGCGGAGCCGTGCGTGGCGCGGCGGATCGGCGGGCGAATGCTGCGCGGAGGCGCGTCCGCCGCGGCGGAGATGCGCTCCGCGCGGTGGATGGTGATGGATGCCCAGGGACGCTCGCTCTACAGCCGCCCCGGCATCCCAACTTTCGAACAACTGCTGCAGTCCGCGTCGCTGCTGGCGCCGATGCACGCGGAGGGGACGGGATGAGACGCCGGGCCGCCGCCGTGGGTGCCGGCGCGCTCCTGATCGCCGGCGCCGGCGCGCTCTCCGCGTTCCGGGCCGGTGCACGGGCGGAGCGGGAGCTCGCATCGCCGCTCTTCGGGGAGCCCGTCTCGCTCACGCCGGCGGCCGACCGGCTCCTCCCCGCGCTCACCGCCAATCGCGTTCGCGACGTCGGCGGGCCAGACCGGATGCTGCGGATTGGCGGAGGTGAAGATGCGGACGCGGCGTTCGGCCACATCGCGGACCTAGCGCCCAGCCTGTCCGGAGACACGGTCTACGTGCTGGACGCGATGGGCTCCTCGGTCTCCGCGTTCGATACGGACGGTCGCCACCTCCTTTCGTTCGGCGGCAAGGGCGGCGGACCGGGGGAGTTCCGGCGCCCGGTGCAGTTGCTGGTTCTTCCGTGGAGCGGCGAGGTCGCGGTCTGGGATGTCGAGACGCAGCGGCTGACGGTCCACACACCAGCGGGTGACGCGGTTCGTGTCGTCTCGCCCGCCGCGGGGGACGGACGCGGCAAGGTGCGGCGCATCCGCGCCTTCGGCGGTGGATACGTGGCGGAGGTGCACTCCGACCCGTTGCTGGTGAGCGCATGGGGCCAGCGCGGCGCCCTGGTGCGCCTGGACACCGCGGCCGCCGCGCCGCGGACGCTCTTCGCCTTCACCATCGCCGCGGTCAACGCCACGCACCAGGAGCCGGCGCCGGGGACGAGCATCACGTCCTGGCTCAAGCCGCCCACCTGGTCGCCGGAGCCGCGCTGGGACCTGCTGCCGGACGGCACCGTCCTGTTCGCGCCCGGCGGGCCGGACGAGGCATACCGCGTCGCGCCCTCCGGCCGGGCAACCCGCCTCTACCGCGAATCCGCTCCTGGCCGCGTGACCCGCCGCGACCGCCTGCGCCGCCTGGACGGCGAGCGCGACCGCCGCATCATCGCCTCGCCCCGCGCTCCGCTGGCGCTGCTGGAGGCGGCGAACCGCCGTTTCTTCGCGGCCGTGCGGCCGTCGGTCACGGGAGTGCTCGCGGGGCCCGGCGGCGCACTGTGGACGCGCGGCTTCGACACGCGCGAAAGCTGGCAGGGGTTCAGCCGCACGTGGACGCCGACGCACGCGGATGGACGCCTCGCGGGCGCCGTCCGCCTGCCCGCCGGGCTCGAGCCCGTCCGCATCGCAGACGGCGTGCTCTACGGCGTGGCGGAGGACGAGATGCACGTGCAGCGGGTGGAAGCCTATCGGGTGGAGGCCGAACGATGAGACGTCACCTGCCGCGGATGATGGCCGCGCTCCTCGTCGCGGTGCTGCTGCTGAGCGGATGGAAAGCGGCACGCGCGTCCGTCAGGCTGGTGCGCGCGCCATCCGCGGGCGAGCGGACCGGACTGGCGGTCGCGCGAAACGACCCCGTGCGCGTGCGCCCGGCGTCGACGCTGGCGGAGGTCGCGCGGGCGGAGCGGGCCATCGTGTTCATCTACTCACCGGACTGCCAGGTCTGCCACGCCAACATGGCGAACTGGATCGACCTCGTCGGCGAACTGCGCGGCGGATCCGCGGCGCTCCATGCCGTGGCGCCGATGCAGACCCCGGCGGCGCGCGCCTACTGGGGCGGGCTGGAGCGGCACGTCCGCGTAATCACCGCCACGCCCGCCGAGGTGCACACCGCGTTCGGCGTGGAGAACACGCCCATCACGCTGCTGCTGGAGCGCGGCTCTGTACGCGGCGTGGTCGTCGGCGCCATGACGGCGGCGGCGCGCGAGCAGGTGCGCACGTTCGCGCGCACCGGAACCATCTGAATCCAGAGCCTGACAGAAGATCGATCATCCGGATCGCGCGTTTCACGAGATCCCCGGCCGGGGAGCCTACCCTTTCACGTGCGAGGACCTGTATGACACACGTCAACCATCGGTCACGCCAATTGAAGATCGCGCTGCTGGCGTTGTTCGCCGCGGCGGCGCTGCTCGTCTCCCCGCGCCTGGCCCAGCGCGTCTACGCGCAGGAGCAGCTGCCCACCTGCACCGTGAACTGCAGAAACGGGTCGTGCAGCGCCACCGGAACCTGCACCTGCACCTGCACTTTCTGGACGGGCACCGCAACGTGCAGCTGCCAGTCCGGCGGCGGCGGGGGCGGCGGAGGCGGCGGTCCGGACGAGAACATGACCTGAGCGGGAGCTGAACCACGGATCTTTCTTTCGCCGCTTCCCGGCCGGGGCGCGATTCCGACTTCTGCGACCGAGACATCCACCCTTCGTCCCTCTCCCACGATGCGTATCCCTCTCTCCACGGTTCTCCTCTGCTTGCTGAGTGCGGCATGCGGCCGCGGCGGCGGCGGCGCGGACGTCATCCGCGTCGACACGCTGGAGGGCGGAACGGTCGCCGTAGACAACCCGGAGCGCGGCGCATGGTCACCCGGGACAGCCTGGCGCGCGGTGGAAGACCTGCGCATCGGACGCGCGGACGGGAACGGGGCGGACGTGTTCGCCATGCCCGCGGCGCTGGAGGTGGACGCGCTGGGACGGCTGTACGTACTCGACGCGCAGGCGTCGCAGGTGCGCGTGTTCGGCCCCGACGGCCGGCACGTGCGCTCCTTTGGCGGGCAGGGCGCCGGGCCCGGCGAGTTCAAGCAGCCGATGGGGATGACGTTCGCGCCGGATGGGGGGCTGTGGGTCGTGGACCCCGGAAACGGCCGGTTCGCCGTCTTCGACACCGCCGGCGCGCTGCGAACCACCGTCCGGCGCGCGAGCGGCCACTTCATGTACCCGTGGCCCGGCCGGTTCGACCGGCAGGGGCGGCTGTGGGACGTCGCCATCGGCCCCGACGGCATCGCGGGCGCGCCGGCCCTGCTACGCGTTGACCCCGCCTCCGGCGCCGGGGCGCCCGTGCACCTGCCGTCCTATGCGCCCGCGCAGTTCAGTACCTCCAGGGGCTCCGTCAGCATCGCGGCGCCCGTGCCGTTCACGCCCGAGCTGGCGTGGGCGCTGGACGCGGACGGACGCGTTTGGTCGGGGGTTACGGATCGCTATCGCCTGCGCCTGCATGAGCCCGCGGGAGACACACTGCGCATCGTGGAGCGCGCGGCGTCACCCGTGGAGATCGCCGCGTCGGAGCGCGATTCGGTGCCGGCGCAGCTCAAGTGGTTCACGGATCAGGGCGGGCGCATCGATCTGTCGCGCCTGCCGAAGCATAAGCCCGCCTTCGTATCCATCCGCACGGACGACCGGGGCTGGCTGTGGGTGCGCCCGTCGCTCCCCGCCTCCGAACCGGACGCGGCGTTCGATGTATTCGATCCGGAGGGCCGTTATCAGGGCCGCGTGTCGCTCCCCGTGCCCAAGCAGGAGCAGCTGCCGGTGATGATCCGGGGCAACCACGTGTACGCCGTGGTGCTGGCCGACGCCGGCTATCCCCAGGTCGTCCGCTTTCGCATCGAGGGGCGCTCGGCGAGCGCGACGCGCGTGGCGCAGCGGCGGTAGCCAGCCCGCCGACCGGCCTCCCGTGGAGGTGGATCCGCACGCGAAGCCCCGCGCGGTCGGCGGGGCTTCGCGGCGTTCCGTCCACGGGCGCACCGGCTTTCCTCCGAGGCGCCATCAGGGGCTGGCGCGGGGGCGCGCGCAAGCGCAGTTTGGGCAGATACGGAGCGGGGGCGGGGTTGGTTGACCCCCCTGTGGGCGCGGTCTATATTTGCCCGTTCGTCTCACGCGAAAGTGGCGGAATGGTAGACGCGCTGGTCTTAGGAACCAGTGGCTTCGGCCGTGGGGGTTCGAATCCCCCCTTTCGCACCTCGCACAAGTACACGCTCTTTCAGAAGATAGACAGCCGGATGGCCGAGCATAGCACTGCCCCCGTGACCGAGCTTCGCGTCGACGTCCAGGAGCCCCGCTCCTGGAGCCGCCGCCTTTCCATCACCGTGCCCAGCGAGCGCGTGCGCCGCGTGCGGCAGTCGGTGGCCGCCCGCATCGCCAACAACGTCCGCCTGCCGGGCTTTCGCAAGGGCAAGACGCCCGCGACGCTGGTGGAGCGCCAGTTCGGCCCCGCCATCGAGCAGGAGACGCTCGACCGCGTGATCCAGGAGACCTACCGCGAGGCGCTGGATTCGCACGACTTCAAGCCCATCACGCAGGGCCAGGTGGAGCACGTGCACTACCACGGCGACGGCGGCGACCTGCACTTCGAGGTGGAGTTCGAGGTGCAGCCGGTGCTGGAGCTGGCCCGCACGGAGGGGTTCCAGGTCGTGCGCCCCGCGGACACCATCGGCGGCGACGAGGTGGACGGTCTGCTGGAGCGGCTGCGCAACGAGCGCGCGACGCTGCACCCGCTGGAGGAGGGCGCCAGGCCCGATTACGGCGACATGGTCCTGGTGCAGATCACCAACCTGGACGAGACGGCGGAAGGGGAAGAGGCGGAGGGGAGCGAGTACCGCTTCGAGCTCGGCGAGGGGCAGGCGATTCCGGACATCGAGGCGGCGATCATGACGCTGGCCCCGGGCGAGGAGGGCGAGTTCACCGTCACCTTCCCCGACGACTTCGCCGACGAGGCGCAGCGCGGGCAGCAGCAGCGCCTGCGCATCAAGCTGGAGGAGGCGCGCCGCAAGGAGCTTCCCGCCCTGGACGACGACTTCGCCAGGGAACTGGGCGACTTCGAATCCCTCGACGCCCTGCGCGCCCGCGTGCGCGGCGACCTGGAGAGCGACGCGACGAAGCGGGCGGAGAGCGCCGTGCGCGACGCGCTGGTGCAGCAGATCGTGGAGGCCAACCCGTTCGAGGTGCCGGAATCCATGGTGGACCGGTACCTGGACTACATGATGGGCGACGTGCCCGACCGCGAGGGGAACCGCCGCACGCGGAGCGCGGAAGAAGAGGAACGCTTCTCGCAACTGCGGGCGATCATGCGGCCCCAGGCGGAGCAGTCGCTCAAGCGGATGATGGTGGT
Organism: Longimicrobium sp.; assembly: GCA_036259455.1. Classification (GTDB taxonomy): domain Bacteria; phylum Gemmatimonadota; class Gemmatimonadetes; order Longimicrobiales; family Longimicrobiaceae; genus Longimicrobium. The sequence continues at coordinate 9,004 of DATABT010000718.1, forward strand.
GGAGCACATCGCGGATCGCGAGGGGCTGCGCCCCACCGCCGACGACGTGGACGCCCGGGTGGAGGCGCTGGCCGAGCAGCACGGCCGCACCCCGAGCGACCTGTGGGTGGAGCTGGAGC
>DATABT010000719.1:0-6653 GCA_036259455.1 Longimicrobium sp.
CGCCGTCGGCGATGGCCCCGGCGACCTCGTGCGCCTCTTCCAGCAGGTAGCGGGTCATGGACGCGGGGGTCTGCGCCGCGTCCCACGGACAGTGGGCGCGCAGGAACTCGACCAGCGCCAGCGCGCGGTCCAGAACGCCGCCGTCAGGGCCGGCGGGGCGGGTTTCGGCTTGCGATCCACTCACGGTCGGCCTAGAATACTCGGTTTGTGTCTGATCCGTCAACGGTGGTTTCCCGGGCCTGGGTAGAGGTGGACGAGGCGGCGCTGCGGCGCAACCTGCGGCGCGTGAAGGACGCCGCGGGGCCGGGCGCGTCCGTGGTCCCCATGCTCAAGGCGAACGCGTACGGCATGGGCGCCGGCGCGGTGCTGCGGATGGTTCGCGCGGAGCTTGCCGCGGACGAGCTGTTCGCCATCGGCGTGGCCGCGGTGGCCGAGGGAGAGGAGCTGCGCGCCCTGGGATGGACGGGGCGCGTCGTCGTTTTCGCCCCCGCGGCCCCGGACGAGTTCGCCCGCGCCGCCCGCGCGGACCTCGCCCTCGCCCTCTCGGACCTTCCTGCCGTCCGCCGCTGGGCCGACGTGGCGCGGGAGAGCGGACGCCGCCTCGCCTTTCACGCCGAGGTGGACACGGGGATGGGGCGCGCGGGCTTTCCGTACACGGAGGCCGCCGGGTGGGGCGCCGCGGTGGACGGCGTGGCCGCGGACCTTTTGCAGTGGGATGGGTGTTTCACGCACTTCCATTCCGCGGACGAGCCGGACCTGGGCCCCACGGACGAGCAGCACCGCCGCTTCCGCGAGGCGCTGGACGCCCTTCCGCCACGGCGGGACGGTACCGCGCGGCGGGTGATCCACAGCGCCAACAGCGCCGCCGCGCTCCGCCGCCACGGCTACGGCGGCGACGTGGTCCGCCCGGGGATCTTTCTCTACGGCGGGTCCGCGGGGCCGGACGCCGTGCCCGAGGCCGTCGCCTCCGTCCGCGCCCGCGTCACGCTGGTCAAGCAGGTGCCGGCGGGGTGGAGCTGTGGATACGGCGCGACCTACACCTCCCGCCGTCCGGAGCGCTGGGGCACGCTGGGCATCGGCTACGGCGACGGCATTCCCCGCGCCCTCTCTCCCGCGGGCGGCGAGGCGCTGGTACGCGGACGAAGGGTGCCGGTCATCGGCCGCATCTCCATGGACCTGACCGTCGTGGACCTGACGGAGGTCCCGGAGGCGGACGTCGGAGACGCGGCGACCCTCATCGGCCGCGATGGCGGGGAGGAGATCACGGTGGACCAGGTGGCGGCGAAGGTGGGCACCATCTCGTACGAGATCCTCACCGGCCTGGGCGGGCGCCAGCCGCGGCTGTACGTGAACGGAACGCGAACCCCCGGCGGCGCGTAACAAGACGACCCCGCGGCGGCACCGGCCGGCTGGCTCGGCCCTGCCGCCGCGATTTTGCGGGCGCCCCGGCGCCCGCGCAACGAGCACGACCGTTCTTTCATACCGGATGCGACCCCGTTTTCTCTTTGGCCTGCTCGCCGCGCTCGCGGTGACGGTGGCCGCCTGTTCCGACGAGACGCCCACGCTCTCGGGCGAAGGCCCGTTCCCGCCGGGAAGCGCCGCGACCACGCGCGAAGTCATTCTCCCGGCCTCGAGCTTTCTGCGCGTGCTGGGCAGCTTCAGCGGCTACAGCGCCGCCACCGACGCCCCGTACGTGATGGTGGCCAACCAGTACCAGGGCGAGCTGAACGCGCACGCCCTGGCGCGCTTTCGCGGCTTTCCCAGCACCGTCACCTACCTGCGCGACGGCGCCACCCGGTCGGACTCGGCGTTCACCTACCAGGACAGCCGGCTGGTGCTGGGCGTGGACACGCTGGCCGCCGCCGGGCGCCCCTTCACCCTCCAGGTGTGGGAGGCGGTGCAGCGGTGGGACCAGCACACCGCCACGTGGACCATGGCGGTGGACTCCACGGGCGACCGGGTGGCGTGGACGGAGCAGGGGGGCACCCGCGGCGTGCTGCTGGGGCAGGCGACGTACCCCGCGACCGGCGGTGACTCGCTGGTGGTGACCCTTCCCGCCGCGGCGGTGGAGCGGCTGGCGGACACCGCGTCCCACGGCGTGGTGCTGACGGTGGCGGAGACGGGGGCCCGTGTGGAGTTCTCGGACCTGCTGCTGCGCGTGGCCGTACGCCCCGACAGCGCAGCGCCCGACACCACCATCCTTTTTACCGCCGGCACCGGCGCGGACCGCACCACGGTGTACACGCCGGAGCAGCCGGACGCGCCGGAGGGGACGCTGGCCGTGGGCGGCATCCGCTCCGCGCGCACCCTGCTGGAGCTGGACCTGGAGCAGACGGTGCCCGGCTGCGAGCCCGGCGAAACCTGCGCGGACGTGCCGCTGAACCAGGTGCAGCTGAACCAGGTGGCCATCCTGCTGAGGCCCACGGACGTGCCACGCGGGTTCGGGGCGTTGAACAACGTGCCGCTGGCGCTGCGGCTGGTGGCGGAGCCGGAGCTGGGGCGGGTGGCGCCGCTGGGGCAGACCAGCCTTGACCAGGACGTCACCTTCGCCAGCGGCGACACGGTGGTGGCGCTGGGCGTCACCTCGCTGACCAACACGCTGCTGGCCAACGACTCGCTGCCGCGCACCTTTGCGCTCGTGAGCGAGATCTCGGGGGTGGACTCGCCCCCCACCTTCGGCGTCCTGTTCCTGCATCCCGACGCGCGGCTGCGCATCGTGTACACGCTTCCCGCCCGCCGTCCGCTGCCATGACCATCGCTCGCACCCTGGGCGCCGCCGCCGCGGCCGGGGCGCTCTCCGTGCTCTTCGCCGGCCAGGCGCCGGCGCAGTCGCTGCTTTCCGCCAGCGGGCTGGGCACCCCGCTGGAGCCGGTGGACGCCCGGGCCCGCGGCCTGGGCGGCATTCCGGTGGGGCTGCCGGAACCGCGGATGTCGCTGGTGAACCCCGCCTCGGCGGTGGGGCTCCCCGCCGCCGGGCTCACCGTCACCTTTCAGGCGGACGAGATCTCCAGCACCGCCGGCGACCAGGCGGAAGACTACACCACCGCGCGCTTTCCCGTGGTGCAGGTGGCCTTTCCCATCGGCGAGCGGCTGGTGGCGCAGCTGGGGTACGCGTCGGTGCTGGACCAGAACTGGGCGGTGGAGCACGCCGACAGCATCCTCATCACCGGCGAGCAGGTGGCGGTGCTGGACCGGTTCCGCTCCAGCGGTGGCGTGGCGCGCCTGCGCGGCGGCGTGGGGTACCGCCTGCTCCCCCGCCTGGACGTGGGTGCGGCGCTGGACGTGTACACCGGCGCCCTGCGCGACACCGTCTACCGCATCTTTCCCCCCGGCATCGCCCCCAGCATCACCGGCACCACGTACGAGTGGCGGGGCGTGGGCTTCAGCGCGGGCGCCCGCTGGCGCGGCAACGCGCTCAGCCTTTCCGCCGCCGTCAGCGGCGGCGGCTCGCTGAAGGCGGCGGCGCAGGACTCGGGCGTGGCGAGCAAGGATTACACGCTTCCGCTGCAGGTGGACGCCGGGGCCAGCGCGCGCATCGCGCAGCAGGCACTGCTGGCCGTCTCCGCCCGCTGGCAGGGGTGGAGCGCGGCGGAGGACGACCTCTCCACCGGGGCGCGCGACGCCATGCAGGTGGCCGGCGGCATCGAGTACGAGGGGCTGCGCTTCATCGGCCGCCCGGTGCCGCTGCGCGTGGGCGGGCGCTACTCCGAGCTTCCCTTCCGCTTCGACGCGTCCGCGGACTTCGTCGACGAGCGCGCGGCCACCGCGGGGATCGGGATGATCTTCAGCGGCGGCGCGGCCTCGCTGGACCTCTCCGGCGAGCGCGGCTGGCGCGGCGGCGACGCGGCCGGCCTGGACGAGTCGTTCTGGCGCGTGTCGCTCTCCCTCTCGCTCCTCGGCCGGTAGACCATCACGCGGAGGGAAAGCAGAGAGAGGACGCGGGGGCGCTCGATGCCTGCTCCGCGTCCTCTCTCTTCGTCTCCGCGCCGGCCGGGGGAAATCGACCGGTGGATTTGCCGGGCCGGAGCGGGCGAGTAGATTGCTCCGCGGGCAGACGCCCCCGCGCCCCATCCGACCCCGTTCACACCACCACCGCACACGAATGGCAGACGCCCCCGCGAGCGAGCGTAAGTCAGGCCTGTTCCTTGCTTTCGAGGGTGTGGAGGGCTCCGGCAAGACCACCCAGGTAGCCCTGCTGGCGGCGTGGCTGCGCGAGCGCGGGCACGACGTGGTGGTGGCGCGCGAGCCCGGCTCCACGCCGCTGGGCGAGCGGGTGCGGCAGACGGTGCTGGGCGAGGTGGGGCTGCACGTTCCCCCGCGCAGCGAGCTCTTTCTGATGCTGGCCGCGCGCGCCGCCTTCGTGGAGCAGGTCGTCCGGCCGGGGATGCAGGCGGGGCGGATCGTGATCGCGGACCGCTTCGAGCTGTCGACGCTCGCCTACCAGGGGGCGGGGCGCGGGCTGCCGCTGGACGAGGTGTCCGCCTGCAACCGCATCGCCACGGGCGGGGTGACGCCGGAGGCGACGGTGCTGCTGGACGTGGATCCCGAGGTGGGCGCCGCGCGCCAGCGGGCGGAGGGAAAGTCCGCCGACCGCATGGAGATGGAGGACGCGGAGTTCCATCGCCGGGTGGCGCGCGCCTACCGCGAGCACGCGGCGCGGGTGGCCGGGATCGTGCGGGTGGACGCGCGGGCGCCGCGCGAGGAGGTGCAGCGGCGGGTGCGCCGGGCGCTGGCCGGGCGGTTTCCAGAAACTTTCGTGTGAACCGGGTTTATCAGCCGGTACGCGGGGCGTTCGCGCGGGTGCGTGCGTCCCTTTCCCCAGCAGGTGGTCCGGAGGTCCGATGAAGTTCAAGCGTACCGTCGTCGCGCCGCTCATGATGGGCGCCGTGGCCGTGGTGTCGGGCGGATGGCTGCTGCAGCAGGACGTGGGCAGCCAGCAGAGCGTCTTTCAGCGCGCGCGCCTGTTCGACGAGGTGATCAACTTCGTCCAGAGCCGGTACGTGGAGCCGCACAGCGAGGCGGACCTGTACCAGAAGGCGGTGGAGGGGCTGCTCACCGAGCTGGGCGATCCCCATACCACCTTCATGACGGCCGAGCAGTACGCGGACCTGCACCGGCAGACCACCGGCGAGTACGGCGGCCTGGGGATCCAGATCTCGTCGCGCGACGGCTGGGTCACGGCGGTCAGCATCCTTCCCGGCACGCCGGCCGAGCGCCAGGGAATGCGCGTGGGCGACCGCTTTCTGGAGATCAACGGCAAGAGCGCCGAGGGGTGGACGGACGACGACGCGGTCAAGGAGCTGCGCGGCCCCCGCGGCACGCAGGTGCAGCTGAAGGTGCAGCGGGTGGGCGTGGAGCAGCCCATCTCCTTCACCATCACGCGCGCGGCCATCCACGTGCGCTCGGTGCCGTACGCGTACATGGTGGCGCCGGGCGTGGGGTACGCCAGCCTGATCATCTTCAGCCAGACCAGCACCCAGGAGCTGCGCGCGGCCATCGACAGCCTGCGGCAGCAGGGGGCGACCTCGCTGGTGCTGGACCTGCGCGGCAACCCGGGCGGCCTGCTGGACGAGGGCGTGAGCGTGTCGGACCTCTTTCTCCCGCGCGGCCAGGAGGTGGTGGAGACCCGCGCCCGCGACCCGCGCGAGAGCGTGACCTACCGCGCATCCACGCCGGATACGTACGAGGGGCTCAAGGTGGCGGTGCTGGTGGACGCCTACAGCGCCAGCGCCGCGGAGATCGTCGCGGGCGCGCTGCAGGACCACGACCGCGCCGTGGTGCTGGGCACCACCACGTACGGCAAGGGCTCGGTGCAGTCGCTCTTCCCGCTCTCGGGCGGCAACTTCCTGAAGATGACGACGGCCAAGTGGTACACGCCGGTGGGCCGCTCCATCCAGAAGGACATCAAGCCCGGGGGCGAGGCCCGCGTGGAGGAGCAGCCCGAGGTGCTGGGCGCCGACGGCACGCCCGTGACGCAGGATACGGCCAGGCGCGTTCCCTACCGTACGGACAGCGGGCGCACGGTGTACGGCGGCGGCGGCATCGTGCCGGACCTGGTGGTGCGGCAGGACACGGCCACCGAAGCGGAAAAGGAGTTTTTCCGCGCGGCGTCGCGGCAGGCGGCCAAGTTCCAGACCGCGCTGTTCAGCTACGCCGTGGCCTACGAGCGCGCGCACCCGGAGTTGCGCCAGGACTTCCAGGTCACTCCGCAGATGCGCCGTGCGTTTTTCGACCGGCTGCGCGCGGACGGCGTGGACGTGACCTGGGAGCAGTTCCAGGGCGCCCAGCGCTCCATCGACGCGCGGCTGATCGACGAGATCGCGCGCAGCAAGTTCGGCCCGCCGGTGGCCGTGCGCCGCGACGACGCGACGGACCGGGTGCTGCAGGAGGCCATCCGCCTGCTGCGCCAGGCGCCGGACACGCAGGCGCTCATCCGCGCGGTGCAGCAGCAGCCCAACGCCGCCGGGGCCACGGCCAGCCGCTGACGTCCCGCCCGCCGGGCAGCCGGGCCGGCAGAGAACTGGAGGAGGGGTGCCGATGTGCCCTTCCTCCGCTTCTTTTCCGGCCCCGCCGCGCGGCGGGCACGGTGCTTTCAGTAGACGGAGGACCCTCCCCCGGCGACGCCCCAGGGCGCGCCGCCCCCTCCCTCAAAC
>DATABT010000720.1:0-6940 GCA_036259455.1 Longimicrobium sp.
GGCGCTGACGCAGCTGGCCGCCGCGCTGCGCGGCGACGCCCGCGGCGCCGCCGACGAGGCCAGGGTGCAAACGCTGGCCGGCGCCGTGGAGCAGCTGGCCGGCGCCACGCGGTAAGCCGGAGGGCGCAGGCCGGAATCCGCAGGACGAGAAACCGCCCGGAGCAACGCGCTCCGGGCGGTTTTTTTCGGGGCCCTTCCCCCGGCGGCCGCCGCCGCGCGCGCCGGACTCTCGCGTACCGCCTGCGCCCGCGCAACCACGTCACGCCGCGTCCTGGGCGTGACGCGTTTCCTCAGCCGCTACGGCCCCGCGCTCGAAAAATCGCTGTCCGCCGTGTCGGCCGCGGCATCCTCGTCGTCGTCCTCGTCGGGGCAGGGGCCCAGGTCGGCGGCGGAGGCGGGCGAGTCCGTCAGGCGCCACACCCAGCATCCCCATCCCCCGCCCGGCAGACGCTCCTCGTACGTGCGGGGACCCGCCAGCCCGCCGCCGGTGGTCACCGCGCGCAGGGTGATGGCCGGGCCGGTGGCGATGAGCGGCTTGCACACCTGCTGCCCCGGCATCACGTCGAAGCGCACCTGCCCCGCCCGCGCCACGATGTTGCCGTACGCCACCGTTCCGTTCCGAACGCACAGCGTCAGCCGGTCGGGATCGGCCCCGTTTTCGCCGCGTCGGAAAAAGGGGCCGCAGGCAGTCGTGGCGAGCAGCAGAAGGGCCGCGCATCGGTGCATCCTCATCTACAGCCTCCGCTCATGGACGCGGGGGAGGGAGCAGGCTCCGTGCCTCCACCCGGTGCGGCGTCAGCGGAAGACGTGGACGCGCGTGGCGAACACCTGCCGCGGATAGCTGCGCAATTCGACCCCCGTCGTCCACACCTGCAGCACGTCGCCCGTCGCGAGGTCGTCGATGCTCGCGGCGCGCAGGACGCCCCGCTCCATGACGTAGATGCGCGTGCCGCCGTCCACGCGCACGATGGCGCGCAGGTCGGGCGACGCCGGCGGCTCCACGAGCACGCGCGCGCCCGGCTCACCCGGCGTGGGAAGGATCTCGGTGAGCGTGCCGGTGAGGTCCGCGTCGGAGTCCGGCAGCGAGGGTCCGGGAGTGCAGGCCACGGCGGCGGCGGCGAAAAAGGCGAGAAGGAGCGAACGGATCAGGTTCATCTGCGGCCCTCCGGTGCGGGATGTGGATGGATGCGACGCAAGTAGAACGCCCGGGACCCTCCCGGCCGGACGGGGCGGCCGTCGTCCGCCAGGATGCTGGCTCTGCCGCTGGTCCGGCAGGCGCGCGCAGAGCTCACGCAGGCCGCGGCCGTCCAGCGGCAGCTCGCCGATACATTGGCGCAGGGTGGCCGCCCCCGGCTCGAATCGGGTGAACTGCCGGGCGCGTCCGGCTTTACGCCCACGCGCCCGCATCCGCAGCACTGGTTCACGAACCGGCGCATGGCGGGGCCGTCGATGGCCAGCTGTTCGTAGCCGGCGCGGGAAACCACGCGGTGCGTTCGCTCAGCGGCGGCGCTGCATGCTGAGCGCGGTGAACTCGATGGGCTCGCGATCCGGCGACTCCTGGAACATCCGCAGCAGGTCGCGCCGCCGCGCCAGCTCCGGCGCGTCCAGGCCGGGCGCGTCCATCAGCCGCCGCAGTTCCGTCTCCACCTCCTCGCGCCGCTCGTTCTTCAAGATGAGCATCGTCAGGCCGCTGAAGGGAAAGCGGTCGAAGTTCTCCGCCAGGAACGCGCGCAGGGCCGGGCTGTGGCGCAGGTGGAACATGATGGTGCGGTCGATGCCGCGCACCGGGTACTGCGGGAACGCCGCCGAGTGCATGAGCGCCGACGCGAAGTTGTTCATGATGACCTCCGCCATTGCCTGCACCTCGTCCAGCGTGGCCCTGTCGCCCGGCTGCCACTCCACGTCGGCGTAGAAGTACGGGCGCAGGTACGGGCGCTCCACCAGCAGCCGCACGTGGTCGCTGGTCTCGGTGATGGCGCGCTGGATGAGGTACAGGTCCGGCTGCTTCTGCGCGAGCTCCAGCTGCCGCACCCCGTGTTCGATCTGCTCCTTCGCGATCCGCAGCTGCTTGCGGAATACAGTGAAGTTCATCAAGCCCACCAGCACCAGCAGCAGCGTGCCGAAAAAGCCCATCATGCCGAGCCACACCTCGATCCCCATGCTCTGCCTCCACCCGGTTCGGAAACCCCGGCGATCGCCACGCCGGAAGATGCGTACGATGACGCCCCGGGGGGAGCGCACGCAACCCGGCTGCTTGCGGCGGGTCCGCGGCGCGCCGATGTTGCGGGCACCGGATGGATCACCGCGACACGGAGGGGACGGATGCGCGTTCGAGGGATGCTGCTGCTCTGCTGCGCGGGGCTGATGGGGTGCGGGGCCGCACTGCCGGCGCGAGTGGACGGGACGCAGGATGCGTTCTGGACGTCGCTGCACCGCCTGTGCGGGCAGGCGTTCGCGGGAACGCTGGTGCAGGGGTCGCCCGCGGACTCGGGCTTTACCGGCAAGCCGCTGGTGATGCACGTGCGCCGGTGCGCGCCGGGCGAGGTGCACATTCCCTTTCACGTGGGCGATGACCGTTCGCGCACCTGGATCCTCACCCGCACGCCGGACGGGCTGCGACTGAAGCACGACCACCGCCACGCGGACGGCACCGAAGACCGCATCACGCAGTACGGCGGCGACACGCGCGACGCGGGTACGGGCTCGCGGCAGGAGTTCCATGCCGACGCGCACACCGCGTCGCTGATCCCCGCCGCGGCGGCCAACGTCTGGACGGTGGAGGTGGTTCCCGGCGAGCGCTTTGCCTACGCCCTGCGCCGCGAAGGTACCGACCGCCGCTTTCGCGTGGAGTTCGACCTCACGCGCCCCGTCGCGCCACCACCCGCGCCCTGGGGCCACCAGGACTGACGCCGGAATCCCCGATCCTGTACCACTGGAGGGTGCAGTTCAACGCCGAGTACGCGGAGCAGAAAAGAGGGGTACGCGGAGAAAGTTCCATCCGTTCTGTGCGTCCTCTCTTTTACCCTCCGTGTACTCTGCGTTGAACTGCTTTTCCAGAGAGAACGCGCTTACGCCGGCGGGGCGACGAGCGCACGGATCCGCGCGTCGCGCAGGTACAGGCCGGCCCACACCAGTACGCCGAAGGTGGCGGCGAAGAGGAAGTTGGGGTCCTCCACCCGCACGTGCGTCGCCGTGGCGCCGCCCAGGTAGCCGGTGAGCAGGATGGCGCCCAGCACGGCCGTGCGCGGGATCACGTACAGGATGGTGCAGGCCAGCAGCACCAGGCCGATGGGCGTCGCGAGGTGCGCCGGGTAGCCGAACCGCACCGTACCCTCCACGTACGGCGCAAAGTGCGCCACCCGCAGCGCGCCGTCCACGAACAGGAACAGCGCAGCGAACCCGCTGATGAACCGCCCCGTGCGCACCCACCGGGTGCGGGCCGCGTTCGTGGTGCCGCGCGTGGTGCCGATCGCCGCGCCCTGGTCGATGGTCGCCGTGATGCTCATCGTCGCTCCTCGTGGTGTCGGGTCCCGGGCCGGGCATCTGCCCGCCTCTACTCATCCGACGAACGGCGGTCCGCGGGATCGACGTCATCACTACCATCTCACACACGCGCGCCCCCGGTCCCGTAAAAGCTGGCCGGCGCGGCTGTCATTTCGAAGGAGGCGCCCGCGAGATCGCTGCCGGTGCTGGTACCCGTGGCGCCGACTGAGAAATCTACTCACCCGTGCTCGTGACCCGTTTTTCCGCGCGGGCGCTCCCTGAATGGAAAGGTGCCCGGCCCGGCGGAGGGCCCCTCCCCCCGGCCCGCCCCCCGGCCCCCTCCCCGCTCGTTCCTCGCGGAGAGGGGGAGAACTGCCTTTCATCGCAAGGTGCGCGCAGCGCCGGATGACCCAGGATGACATCGTCCCGCCGAGGGGTCAGCAGCACCCTCTCAGGCGGGCAAATCGTCCTTCGCCCCGCCGGCCACGACCTGCCGCACCAGTTGCTCCACGTGCGTGGCGAGGGAGGAAACCGCGTGCTCGATCGCCTGCTCCGTCGTATCGATGACGGGAAGCCCCAGCGCGTCCGCCTGGCCGCGCAGGTAGGCGGCCCAGCGGTCCATGTCGGCGGTGGCGAGTTCCGGCTGGCCGCGCGGCCCCCGCAGGCGTACGTTGCGCTCATCGTAGCCGCCGTCCACCAGCACGACGCGCGCGTGGCAAACGGGGTGGCGCGCCAGGGCAGCCTGCACCAGGCTCGGCGCCACCTGCGCGTCCAGCACGGCGGCCGCGACTCCGTCCTGGTTGCGCGCCAGACGGCCGATCCACGCCTCGGTAGCGGCCGCCTGCCATTGCGCACCACCGCCGTACACGCGCTCCATCTCCTCCGGCGACGGGACGCCGATCTCGTCAAAGAAGTAGCATCCCACCCCGGCCATGCCCCGCGCCTGCAGCGCGCGAACCAGCGTCGTCTTTCCCGCGCCGGACGCGCCGGTCACCACCAGCAGCGCGGGCGGGCCGGGCGCGCGCACCCGTGCGGCGGCCGATTCGGGATCGCTCAACGCAATCTCGCGGGTGAAGCGCGCCTGCTTGCGCGGCGCGGGTGCGGGCGTCGCGCGCTGCGGGGCGGGAGATGCGTGCCAGTGCACCAGCTTCCACCCGTCCGCGGCGATGTGCCGGCGCCGAAGGGAAGAACATCGTGACATCGTCGGCCAGGAAGCGCGAAACGACTCCCACTGCGGCGAATCGAACGTGGTCAGGTACGCCGCCGCCGAGTGCGTCACGTTTCGCGCGTCCGACCGCTCGCTCTACCTTGTCGCCAGCAGGTTCGATGCGGCGGGGCACGCGCTCCGCGGCCGCATCACCAAACCAGTTCCACGCCCGCCACGCAACCGCGCATCGGGAGGCCCACGGCTTCCGTCCGACAGCGCCCTCAATCCCTGCCCGGATTTCGCCGCCAGCGCTCGGGGTGAAAGTCCGCGAGGTCGATCTCCCCAAAGTCGTCCGGGGCGAAGAAGGTGGCCTCCTCCATCTTCTCGGGCGCGGAGGAGTGGTAGCTCAGTTCCAGGACCTTCGAAAGCCGCCACGTGCCGGCGGACGGCACGTAGCGAAAAGTGTAATCCATCCTCCACCGCCACGCCGAGCCGCCGTAGTGGTAGACGGTGAAGGTCTGGTTGCGGGCCTCCACCCCCTCGAACGGATCGCCGAAGATGCCGCCGCAGGCCGCGCAATAGACCACACGGTCGTTGCGTGCCGCCACGCGGAGCGCGCCGCCGGGCTGCCGCGCGATCACCAGCAGCGGCCGCTCTCCTTCTGCCTTGGCGGGGTCGTTCTCGCGCGGGCTCACCATCTCCAGCACCAGCACGTAGTCCCGAAGGCCGTCGCCGTTCAGGTCCACGGCGGCGGCGCACATGGCACGGGTGTCCGGCAGCACGAACGGCGCGAGCTCCCGCGGAATGCGGCCGGAGAACGGCCCCATGCACCCAGCGTTCGCCTCCGCCGGCGAAGGCGCCTTGCCGCCCTGCTGCGCGGTCGCCTCCGGAGCGAGAACCGGCGCGAGGGCGAGCAGGCAGCCGGCCAGCAGCGCGGACGTCCACCTGCGGCTCCGACCGCCGTGCGGCGCCTCGAGACGAAGGATGAGGTTCATGGGCGGGGGATGCTCATCGGGGGAAAGCTCCGGCGCACCGGGCCGCGGGCATTGCTTGCGTCGCCGCGCTACGAGAGCGCCAGGTGCTCCACGAAGGCGTCGCCGCGGGGGGAAAGGAGGACGGTGCGCGAGCCGGGGGCGCGGCGGGCGTAACGCAGCGCGAGCAGCCGGTCGAACAGCGCCGCGCCCAGCGCGCCGGCCAGGTGCGTGCGCCGCTCGCTCCAGTCCAGGCACGACCGGCACAGGCGCCGCCGCCGCGCACGCAGCGGCTCCAGGCCGATCCCCACGCGCTCGCACCACGCCTCGCCGCCGGCGGTGAGCCCCATCACATCATCCGAACCGCTCACGTAGCCGCGCTCCCGCATCCGCTGCAGCAGGCGCACGCCCGCCTCCCCGGCCAGGTGGTCGTAGCACACACGCGCGCGCCGCAACGCCTCGTCGGTGGGGCCGGCGCGGGGCGCGGGCGCGTCGCGGCGGGGGGCGAGGTTCATCAGCCCTTCGATGGCGGCGGCCACCTCCGGCCCGGGAATGCGAAAGTAGCGGTGCCGCCCCTGCCGCGCGATGGACAGCAGCCCCCCCGCCGTGAGCCGCGCCAGGTGGCTGCTCGCGGTGGACGGCGTCACGCCGGCCTGCAGGGCGAGCTCGGTGGCGGTGTGCGCGCGGCCGTCCATCAGCGAGGTGAGCATGGTGGCGCGCGTGGGGTCGCCGACCAGCGCGGCGACGGAAGCCAGATCGGACACGTCGGACATACTTCGATGATGAGCGAAGCGTGAACCGCGCGCAAGGCCTATCCTTCGCTCCGGCCCGGCTCGTCCGCCGGGCGCACGGCAACGGGACGATTCAACGGGAGGGGAACGATGGCGCATGGCGAGCACCGGTACGCGGCGCGGCTGGTGTGGGAGGGAAACACGGGCGAAGGCACGGCCCGCTACACCGGCTACGGACGCGAGTACCGCATCGTGATGGATGGAAAGCCGGACCTGGCCGGCTCCGCGGACGCGGCGTTCCGCGGTGACCCGCATCTGCACAACCCGGAGGACCTGCTGGTGGCGGCCCTGAGCGCCTGCCACATGCTCTCGTACCTGGCGCTGTGCGCGCTGCGCGGGGTGCGCGTGGCTGCGTATGAGGACCGCGCCGACGGGGTGATGCGCATGGAGCCGGGCGGCGGAGGCCGCTTTCACGAAGTGACCCTGCGCCCGGTGGTGACCATCGACCGCGAAGAGCACGCGGCGCTCGCGCGGGAACTGCACGAGACTGCGCACGAAACCTGTTTCATCGCCAGCTCGTGCAGCTTTCCCGTCCGCCACGAGGCGAC
>DATABT010000721.1:0-2275 GCA_036259455.1 Longimicrobium sp.
CCTTCGAAATGACAGCCCTGGTGTGGCTACGGGGTGCGCGCTGTGCCGAATCACGTCTTGCTTCCCGCCCCGCGCTCCGGCGGTTACGGAGGCGGGGGCGGCGCCGGATTCGGCGGCGTGGGCTCGGGTGGCGGCTCCGTGGGCCTGGCGGCATCCGCGCGGACGCGGGCGAGCTCCTTCTTCACCGTGTCCAGCTCCTTCCGCACGTCTTCGAGCTCTTCCTCGGCGGGCGAGGGGCCGCCGGTGAGGAAGCCGTGCGCCCCCGTCAGCTGCGTGATGCCCCGCGGCCCCTGCGGTGTGGGTCGCGCCTGGTCGCGCCGTGCCGCCATCCTCCCCTGCAGCGCCGCGTGCAGCAGCAGCAGCACGACGAACAACACGGTGAACCAGAACACGGTGTAGGCCACCGCCTCGTCCTCCGGCGCGTCGGACGCGTTCTGCAGCACCGCGGCCGCCAGCACGGCCAGCCCGCCCATCAGCAGCGCGCGAAGGATGTTCCCCGGCAGGGAGCCGCCCTCCGCGCGCCAGAGCAGCGCCGCGAACAGCGCGCCCAGGAAGGCCAGCGCGAGCACGGACGCGCGCGCCAGCCCCGCCGAGGGGCGGATGGAGCGCGGCGTGGCGGCGGGCGCCGCGGGTGGGGGCCCGGAGCCTTCCGCGGCGGCGTCCGCCTGGAAGGTACCCGCGTCGGGATCGAACCAGTGCAGCCTGCGGCGCAGCTCGCCGCGCCGCAGCCACACCACGGAGTAGCCGCGCGCCTGGATGGGCGAGGCCTCCTGCATCTTCACCGACAGCGGCGGCGTCACCATCGTGCGCCACCGCACCAGGTCCGCGGACGCGGCAGACCAGGGGTACGGGCGGTAGTACACCTCGCGGTGCGAGTCGTGAAAGTGCCCCGCCAGCACGCCCGCCACGCCGGGCGAGGTCACCGCCGCGTTCCATCCCGCGAACACCGCGCTGCTCACGTTCCACGCCTCCAGGGGGCCGCGCGTGAGCCGCGGGATGGGCTCCGGGTCCAGGTTGGCGCGCGTGCGGCCTACCGCGTACGGATCGTCCAGCGCGGGGATGTGGGTCATCACGATGGCGCGCCGCCGGCCGCTCCCCGTCGCCACGGCCACGGCCGCGGTGAACTTGCGCATCAGCTCGCGATGGATGACGTCCTGGTCCCGCATCCGCCGCCGCATGGCGGAATCGAAGGGGACCGCGGCGGAGTCCCAGTCCGGATCCTCGTACCGGCGGTACTCATCCCGCCTGACCCCCGCGTTCTTGAAGGAGACGGAGGGAAAGCCGATCAGCACGTACGGGCTGTCCAGCCGCACCACGCACGAGGCGGGGTTGAACGCGGGGGCGCGGTAGCACTCGGTGAGGTCGATGAAGCGCTTGCCCGCACCCAGGCTGTCGTTGACGGCCTGCACGAAGAGCGGAACCTCGCGCCACGCGGTGGGCCGCGCGTCTTCCAGAAAGACGTCGTTGTTGCCGGGGACGAAGAACACGCTGTCGAACGAGCTTTCGCTGATGCTGCGTGCCACCCGCCCCGCCAGCACCTGCCGCCGCTGCTCCGCCCGCTGCACGCTGTCCATCGCGGCCGCCGGCGTGGCGGGCGTCGTCGCCGGGATGGCCGTCGTTGCCTCCGCGGCGCCTGTGTCCGCCGGGCTCGTCTCCGCCGTGGCGGTTTCCGTTTGCGTCGTCTCCTCCGCCGGCCGCGGGGGCTCGGCCTCGCCGGCGGCGTCCGGCTCGGCGTCCTGGGCGGCGTCGGCGGCGGCGTTCAGGCGTGGGTCGGTGGCCTCCAGGCCGAAGTCGCCGGTGATCACCAGGTAGCGCGGCGAGCGCCCCGCCTCGCCCCGGGCGACGGACGCGAACATGCCGTCCCAGGCGGCTTCGTTCAGCGGCACCTGGCTGGGGCGCTTGTAGTCCAGCAGGTGCGGGTCGCTGGCGTGCACCAGCACCAGCCCGCCCGGCGAGGACCCATCGCCGGCGGAGCAGGCAAGGGTGGGGAGGAGCAGAAGAGGGAGAAGATGATGGCGGATTCGCATGGTCGGGTCCGGGTCGCGGGGCTCCGGGCGGGGAGGATCGGGGGAGAGCGATGGTTGCCGCGAGAAAGATCGGCGGATCGATATTGCGTCTCCCCTGCATCCTGCTGCAAGCCTCGTCTGTTGGATGGTCCCGCCCGCGCCGCTTCACATCCTGCCGGCGGTTGACCGCCCCGGTCGCGCGCCGTAACTCTCCCGCGCCGGTCCGCCCATCATTCCCTCCATCTTTCCCGATGCCACGCCTTGCCGTC
>DATABT010000722.1:0-7653 GCA_036259455.1 Longimicrobium sp.
AGCTTTCCTGCGCCTGTAGTGTCGTCGGCATCGCGCGGCTCCCGCAAGAGTCGCGGAGGTACCTCCGCGTCCTCGTTTTGTTTTCCTGCGCATCCCCCACGTGATGGTTCGTGCCTTTCAACGCCGCGCAGCATCAGACAAATCCACTGAGCGGCGCTCATAATCTCCAGCATTTGCGCGGGTTTTCGCGAGGCTTAGATTGCTCGCGACGTACGCCGGTCCACCATCGTCCGCACCCGCTGAACGAGGGCACGAATGCGCACCGTACGCGAGCTGTTCGACCTGACCGGAAGGGTGGCGCTGGTGACGGGCGGCGGGCGCGGGCTGGGCGAGCAGATCGCGCGGGGGCTGGCGCAGGCGGGTGCCGCCGTGGCCGTGGGCTCGCGCAGCGAGGAAGCGTGCGCCGAGGTGGCGCGCGAGCTGGCGGAGGAGTACGGCACCCGCACACTCGCGCTGCGGATGGACGTCTCGTCGGAGGACGACGTTCGCGCGGCGGTGGAGCGGGCGGAGGCGGAGCTTGGGCCCGTGGACCTGCTGGTGAACAACTCCGGCACCTCGTGGGGTGCGCCCGCGGCGGAAATGCCCGTGGAGGCGTGGCGCAAGGTGATGGAGGTGAACGCCACCGGCGCCTTTCTGTGCTCGCGCGAGGTGGGCAGGCGGCTGATCGCGCGCGGCGAGCCGGGCGCCATTCTGAACGTGGCGTCCGTGGCGGGGCTGGGCGGCACGCCGCCGGAGGTGCTGGACGCCATCGGCTACAGCGCGTCGAAAGGGGCGATCATCGCCTTCACGCGCGACCTGGCGGTCAAGTGGGCACGCCACGGCATCCGCGTGAACGCCATCGCCCCCGGCTTCTTCCCCACGAAGATGACCAGGGTGGTGCTGGAGCGCGCGGAGAAGGCCGTCGCCCGC
This sequence comes from Longimicrobium sp., assembly GCA_036259455.1. Classification (GTDB taxonomy): domain Bacteria; phylum Gemmatimonadota; class Gemmatimonadetes; order Longimicrobiales; family Longimicrobiaceae; genus Longimicrobium. Next base: position 910 of record DATABT010000722.1, read on the forward strand.
AACATCCCGCTCGGCCGCACGGGCGGGGAGGACGAGCTGATGGGCGCGGCGCTGTTCCTGCTCTCGCCCGCGGCGGACTACGTTACGGGCCAGGTGCTGGCGGTGGATGGAGGGCTGACGGCGCAGTAACGTGAGTGCGTGAGTGCGTGAGTGCGTGAGTGCGCTCCCGCACGTGCGCGGATGGTGGTGCGGGCGCGGAGGCAGGCGTGCGGGAGAGGGGTCGAGGGCGGGGTCGAGGGTGTGGGCCCCACGCGGAACCCGCGGTCCGGACCGTGCGCCCGCGCAGGGATTCTGCTTCCGCGCGTGATGACGGCCGTGCAGCCCGCGAAGGCGGACTTCGCGATTTTTCAGCGGCGAATTCATTCGCTCAGACCAACCCGAAAGCCCGCAAGGGGAGAGCGTGATGGCAACGATCCTCGAAGAAGAGCGCGAGACGGCCCAGGGCGCCCCCGTGCGCATGGAGGTCACGGACGGGCTGGCCGTGGTCACCCTGAACGACCCCGCCCGCCCCGTGAACGTCATCTCCGAAGGAATGCTGCGCGAAATGGGCGCGCTGCTGGACCGGCTGGAGAACGGCGAGGGCGGCGTGCGCGCGGCCGTCATCGTCTCCGAAAAGAAGGGGACGTGGATCGCCGGCGCCGACATCGAGGAGTTCAAGCGCTTCCAGACCCCCGCCGACGCCGAGGCCGCCAGCCGCGCCGGCCAGGAGATGCTGGACCGCCTGGAGCGCCTGCGCATTCCCGTCGTCGCGGCCATCGACGGCGCGGCGCTGGGCGGCGGCCTGGAGACGGCGCTCGCGTGCACCTACCGCATCGCCAGCGACTCGCCGAAAACGAAGCTGGGCCTGCCGGAGGTACAGCTGGGCATCATCCCCGGCGCGGGGGGCACGGCGCGGCTGCCGCGGCTCATCGGCCTGCGCGGCGCGCTGGACCTGATGCTCACCGGCAAGCAGCTGGACGGCCGCCGCGCCATGAAGGCGGGGATCGTGGACGAGGTCGTGCCGCAGCCCGTTCTGCTCGACGTCGCGAAGCGGCAGGCGATGGCGCTGGCCGCCCGCAAGCTGCAGCCGAAGGCCGCGCGCCGCTCCGGCTCCCCCGAACGCCTGGAGAACCTGCTGCCGATGCGCAAGCTGATCTTCAGCAAGGCACGGCAGGGGGTGATGGAAAAAACGCACGGGCTGTATCCCGCCCCGCTGCGCCTGCTGAAAGTGGTGGAGGCCGGCCTGGACAAGGACGTGCGCCACGCGCTGGAGATGGAGGCCCGCGCCTTCGGCGAGCTCGCGGTCACCCCCGAGGCGCGGGCGCTGGTGCACGTTTTCTTCACCAGCACCGAGGCGAAGAACGACGTGGGGCTGGGCGATGACGTCAAGCCGAAGTCCGTGGACCAGATCGCGGTCGTGGGTGCCGGCTTCATGGGCGCGGGGATCGCGGCCACCTCGGCGGAGGCGGGGATCCGCGTGCGGCTCAAGGACGTGAAGCCCGAGGCCGCGGCCAGGGGGCTGCGGACCGCGCGCGACTCGCTGATCAAGCGGGCCAGGCGCAAGAAGATGAAGCGCTTCGAGGTCACCAGGCTCATCGACCGCGTGCAGCCGACCACGGAGTACCACGGCTTTCACGCGTCCGACGTGGTGGTCGAGGCCGTGTTCGAGGACGTGGCGCTCAAGCACAAGGTGATCAAGGAGATCGAGGAGCACGCGGGCGAGGGCGTGGTCCTGGGATCGAACACGTCGACGATTCCGATCGCCAGGCTGGCGGAGGCGTCGTCGCGGCCGGACCACGTGATCGGCCTGCACTTCTTCTCCCCCGTGGAGAAGATGCCGCTGGTGGAGATCATCACCCACGCGGGGACGGCGGGCTGGGTGACGGCCACGGCGCACGCGTACGCCAAAAAGATCGGCAAGACGCCCATCGTGGTGCACGACGCGCCCGGCTTCTACGTGAACCGCATCCTCAGCCCGTACATGGCCGAGGCCGCGCTCCTGCTGCAGGAGGGCGTGCGGATGGAGGAGTTGGACAGGGCGATGACGGAGTGGGGCTTCCCCGTCGGCCCCGTCACGCTCTACGATGAGGTGGGCCTGGACGTGGCGCAGAAGGCGGGAAAGATCATGGCCGAGGCCTTCGCCGACCGCATGGGCAACCCGCCCACCGTCGTCGACAGCCTGGTGCAGGACGGGCGCCTGGGACGAAAGAACGGGAAGGGCTTCTACAAATACGGTGAGGACGGAAAGAAGGCGGGGCCGGACGAGGCGGTCTACGCCCTGTTCGGCAGCCCGGCGAAGAAGGAGATGCCGCGCGCGGAGATCCACGACCGGCTGGGGCTGGTAATGGTGAACGAGGCCGTGCGCACGCTGGAGGAAGGCGTGCTGCGCTCCGCCCGCGACGGCGACGTGGGCGCCGTGTTCGGCATCGGCTTTCCGCCCTTTCGCGGCGGACCGTTCTGGTACGTGGACCGGGCGGGCGCGCAGAACGTGCTCGACCGCCTTCGCGCGCTGGAGCAGCGGTTCGGCGCGCGCTTCCGCCCGGCGAAGATGCTGGAGGAGATGGCGCGCGACGGCACGCTGTTCTTCCCGGACGCGTGACGGCCGCCGCGCTGCCCGTGCAGGTGGCGCCGGGCGTCCACCGCATCTCCGTTCCCCTGCCGTTCCCGCCGCGCGAAGTGGCCGCCTGGGTGATCGAGGGGGAGGACGGGCACGTGCTGGTGGATACCGGCATCGACACGCCCCCCGCCCGCGGCGCCCTGCGCGACGCGGCGGGGGAACTTGGCGTGACGCCGGATTCGCTGCGCCACGTGGTGCTGACGCACGCGCACATCGACCACTACGGTCTGGCGGGTCCCGTGCGCGAGTGGAGCGGCGCGCGCGTCAGCCTCCACGCGCGTGAGGAGGAGCTCGCCACGCGCTGGGTGCACGGCTGGCCCGTGGACCGCGCCGCCGTGGCGGAGCACTTCCTGGCGAGCGGCATCCCGCACCCGCTGGCGGAGGCGCTGCTGGCGGCGAGCGACCGCATTCACCAGCGCTACGAGTACTATCCGCCGGACCAGGTGCTGGTGGGGGACGCGGGGCCGCTTCCCGGCGGCGGGGGATGGGAGTGGATCCTCACGCCGGGCCACTCGCCGGGGCACGTCACCGTCTACCATCCCGTGACGCGCGTGCTGATCGTGGGCGACCACGTGCTGCCGCGCATCTCGCCCAACATCGGCGCGGACCTGTACGCGGAGAACCCGCTGGCGGATTATCTCGATTCGCTGGCGCGCCTGCGGGAGCTGCCGGTGGACCTCGTCCTTCCCTCGCACGGCGAGCCGTTCGGCGACCTGGCGGGGCGCATCGGCTGGATCGTGGCGCACCACGAGGAGCGCACCGCGCAGACGCTGGACGCGCTGGACGCGCCGCGCACGGCGTTCCAGGTAACGCTGCGGCTGTTCCCGGACCTGCCGCCGGACAACTTTCTGCACGCGCTGCGGGAAGCCCGCGCGCACCTGATGTACCTGCGCGGCCTGGGCGCGGTGGAGCGGGACGTGCGGGAGGGGCTGGAGGTGTGGCGGAAGGTCTGACGCGCGCGATGGCGGGGCCGAGCAGCGCCCCCACCCGCTCGTCACCTCGCGACCTCCCCCAGGGTTTTTTGGGGGGAGGTGGGCGAGGTTTACGAGCCCGGCGGGGGCGCGGCGCGGACTCACCATCGGGCTGGAAATCCTTCGCACTCACGCAACTCACGCACTCACGCACTCTTCCCCAGGAGACCGGCACGATGGAAGAAAGCTGGCGCGACAACCTGGTCGACACGGAGCAGGGAATCGCGGAGATCATCCGCAACACCCGCCGCGTGGCCGTGCTGGGGATCAAGACCGAGGCGCAGGCGGGGCAGCCCGCCTTCTACGTTCCCGAATACCTGCACCGCGCGGGCGTGGACGTGGTCCCCGTCCCCGTCTACTACCCGGACGTGACCGAGATCCTGGGAAAGAAGGTCTACCGCGCCGTGGCCGACGTGCCGGGGGAGATCGACCTGGTGGACGTGTTCCGCCGCTCGCAGGACGTGCCCGCCCACGTGGACGACCTGCTGGCCGCGAAGCCCAGGGCCGTGTGGATGCAGAGCGGCATCCGCAACGAAGAGGCGGCCCGGCGGCTGGCGGAGGCCGGCATCAAGGTGGTCCAGGACCGCTGCCTGATGGTGGAGCACCGGCGCCACGCGTGACCGTTTCTGCTCCATTCGCCGATTGAGAAGCATTCTCAACCGATTTCTCATTCATCCGCGTCCGGAGAGGCTCCGGACGCGGATTTGTAAGTGGCGTAAACACAAGCAGTTGTCGGTTGTAGGGAAAACACCTACAACGGGTGAGGGCAAACCTGATGTTGCCGCCCGGTGGCGCCCGTGTTATATGGGGGTGCTCCGAACGGCGGACGGGGTTTTTCCGGACCCGGGAGCCGGCGCGAGAGCCGCGCGCGGACAGGCCAGGGCGGCCTGTCCCGGGCGGCACATGGTATTCTCCGTTCAGGCAGACGATGACCAGAGCCCTTCGCATCGCAGCGCTGGCGCTGCTCCCGGTGGCGGCGGCCAGTTGCCGCGACTACAAGCCCGCGCCCCCGCCCGAGCAGCCCATCGCGTTCTACCACAACGTGCACGCGGGTCCGCCCGAAAAGGGCGGCAACGCCATTCCGTGCATGTACTGCCACTACACGGCCGACCGGTCGGTGGACGCGGGCATCCCCAGCGTGCAGCTGTGCGTGGGGTGCCACGTGCCCGGCAGCAGCGCGCCCACGGCCCTGCGCGGCCAGGCCCAGCTGGCCTTTCCCAAGGTCAAGGGAGCGGACAGTGCGTGGTACAAGGAGGGGCAGAAGCTGGTCAACTACTGGAAGAACGGCGAGGGGATTCCCTGGGTGCGCATCCACAAGATCCCCGAGCACGCCAGGTTCCCTCACTACACCCACGTGAACGTGGGCCTGCAGTGCCAGACGTGCCACGGCCCGGTGGAGGAGATCGAGGAGATGTACCAGTTCTCCTCGCTGCGCATGGGCTGGTGCATCGACTGCCACCGCGGCACCATGGAGCTTTCGCCGGCCGAAGACGCCGCCGTGAAGTCGCGCTCCACGTTCATCCGGCGCTTTGCCGCGCTGCGCCAGGCGGGCGGCGACGTTCGCGGCCAGCAGGCCACCTATCCCAACCAGCGTGCGTCCACGGACTGCATGGTCTGCCACTACTGATGCGGCGGCCCGAGAGAAGGATGGCGAGGAGACAGCATGTCTGACGGAATGAAGAGGCGCACCTTCCTCAAGGTGCTGGGCGCGTCGGGAGCGGCGACCGCGACGGTGGGATGCTCCACCCGCGAGGTCGAGAAGCTGATCCCGTACAGCGTCCCGCCCGAGGACATCGTCCCGGGGGTGCCCACCTGGTACACCAGCACCTGCCGCGAATGCCCGGCCGGGTGCGGCATCCAGGTGGAGACGCACGAGGGGCGCGCCACCAAGGTGGAGGGCAACCCCCTGCACCCCATCTCGCACGGCAACCTGTGCCCCCGCGGCCAGGCCTCCGTGCAGGGGCTCTACCACCCCGACCGCTACCAGGGCCCCTCGCTCATGGAGTTCGGGGTGGACCAGCCCCGCGCCGTGTCGTGGAGCCAGGCCGAGCGGGTGGTGGCGGAGGAGATTCGCCGCGCCCCCCGCGGCAGCGTGGTCTTCCTCACCGGCGAGTACCGGGGGACGATGGACACGCTCGTCGACCAGTTCGCCGCCGCCACGGGCGCGCGGCGGGTGCGCTACGCGCCGCTTGAAGACGCCCCGCGCGACCTGGACTTCGCCAACGCCGACCTGCTGGTGTCGTTCGGCGCCGACTTCCTGGAGACGTGGGGGTCGCCCGTGGACTACGCGTGGCAGTTCGCGCAGATGCACGGCTACCGCAACGGCCGCCGCGGCCGCTTCGTCTGGGTGGGCCCGCACCGCCCGCTGACGGGGCTCAACGCGGACCTGTGGATCCAGGCCCGCCCCGGCACCGAGGCCCTGGTGGCCCAGGCGCTGGCGGGCGGCGCGGACGTCAACCAGGTCGCGCAGCAGACCGGCCCGGCCGAGGGGCTGCAGGAGCGGGCCCGCGCGCTGCAGACGCTGCAGCAGTGGTGGGGCGAATCCGCCCGCAAGGTCGCGCTGGGCCCGGGCGCCGCGGTGCAGGGGCCGAACAGCGAGGCGCTGCGCCAGGCCGTCGCCGGGCTCAACGGCCGCAGCGCGCCCGCGGCGGACCTGCGCCCCGTTCAGCAGCTGGTGCAGCAGATGAACGCCGGGCAGGTGCGCGTGATCATCATCGACGCGCAGAACCCGGTGCACTCGCTCCCCGGCGGCCTGCGCTTCGGCGAGGCGCTGGCGAAGGTGCCGGTGCGCGTCACCTTCAGCACCTTCCCGGACGAGACCAGCAAGCTCGCCACGCACGTCCTGCCGCAGAGCCACTTCCTGGAGCGCTGGGACGACTACGTGCCGCGCGCGGGCGTGTTCGAGCTGGTGCAGCCGGCCATGAAGCCCGTGTTCAACACCAGGGCCGCGGGCGAGATCATCCTGGGGATCTCTGCCGCGCTGGGGCTGAACCCCACCACGGGCGGCGTCCCGCAGACCACGTGGCTGGACTACCTGCGCGCCGCCTGGGCGGGGCGCGCGGGGTCGCAGGAGGCGTGGCGCGCGGCGCTCAAGCGCGGCGGCGTGTTCCCCGAGTCGGGGACGGGGACCCAGGCCTTCGGCTTCACCACGCAGGACCAGGCCGCCGCTCCGGCCGC
>DATABT010000723.1:0-1591 GCA_036259455.1 Longimicrobium sp.
ATCGCGCGGATATCACCGACTACTACGAAATGCCGATCCGTGCCGAGTGGCTGGATCCGGCACCCGGCTCGGGGAGCGAGGCCGGCGCGGATCCCACGACGCTCCAAGAAGCAAAGGCGTGGCAGCAGGCGCGGCTGGGTGGCCGCCGCGTATGGCTGATCGCGCCCGCGGAAGGGGCGCGTCTGTGGCCGGAGTTCCAGCGCGAGGGGATCGCGGCCATCGGCTGGGACGACCTCACCCAGCTGTCCGAGCTGCCGACGTACGAAGCAGTCTACGAAGCACTCCGTGGGATTCATGGCGGCAACCCCACCAATGACGCGAACGCCTGCTATCAGTTCGCGCACGAGATGAAGCCCGGCGACATGATCATCGCCAAGCAGGGTCGGAGCGTGGTGCTGGGCTACGGTGAGGTCGTCTCGTCCTATCGCTATGATGAAAGCCGGCCGGAATACCGGCATTTGGTGGATGTACGTTGGGAGCGGACCGGCCGCTGGACGATTCCTTCGGAGCACCGGATGGTGGCGAAGACGTTCACCGACATGACTCCGTATCCCCGTTGGCTCCGGATAGCAATCGACCTGATGGACGGGATCGAAACCGGTGGAGCGTCCGGCGGAGAGGCTCCAGCCAGACACGACCTCCAAGCGGACATCCCGGCGGAAAGGGGCACGCCAGGGAGCAACGGGGAGGGAAGTGAGATGGAGGCGATCGGCCTGGAGCAGAAAGGCGAGAAGGTGCCCGAAGTTGTGGCGCCGCCGCCGGAGCCGTACCTGCTCGACCGGGCGCTGGAAGAGCTGTTCATGGGGCAAGAGCAGTTCAGTGCCATCCTTGATGCACTCGCCCGCAAGAAGAACGTGATTCTCGAAGGCGCGCCGGGCGTGGGGAAGACGTTCGTGGCGCGGCGCATCGCGTGGGCGCTGATGCGGGAGAAGGACAACTCGCGCGTGCAGATAGTGCAATTCCACCAGTCGTACGCGTACGAGGATTTCGTGCAGGGATGGCGGCCTCAGGGAAACGGGTTCGGGCTACAGGACGGTGTGTTCTACCGCTTCTGCCGTAAGGCGACGGCCGATCCGAAGCGTGACTACGTCTTCATCATTGACGAGATCAACCGCGGCAACCTCAGCAAGATCTTTGGCGAGTTGATGATGCTGATGGAGGCGGACAAGCGCGGCCCCGACTTCGCCGTCCCCCTTGCCTACTCTCCCGAGACGCCCTTCTACGTTCCCGAGAATCTGTACCTGCTGGGAATGATGAACACGGCCGACCGCTCGCTGGCGATGGTGGATTACGCGCTGCGGCGGCGGTTCAGCTTCATCCGCCTGCGGCCGGCGTTCGGGGCGGAGCAGTTCGCCAACCACCTGGCCGTGCTAGGGGCCTCGGATGAGCTGGTGCGGCGCATCGTGGAGCGCATGACGGAGCTGAACCACGCCATCGCGCAGGACGCGCGCAATCTGGGTCCGGGCTACGAGATCGGGCACAGCTTCTTCGTCCCGGGCGACGGGGGCGGCACCCTAGACGATGCGTGGTACGAGCGCGTGGTGCGGCAGGAGATCGAGCCGCTGCTCAACGAGTACTGGTTCGGGCGCGA
>DATABT010000724.1:0-3908 GCA_036259455.1 Longimicrobium sp.
CGCGCTGGTCACCGGCGCCAGCCGCGGGCTGGGCGCGGCGATGGCCGTGGCGCTGGCGGAGGCGGGCGCGGACGTGGTGTGCGCCAGCACCCGCCGCGCCGGCACGGACAAGACGGCGGCCGCCATCCGCGCGGCGGGACGCGAAGCGTGGCAGGTGGAGGCCGACCACGCCGATCGCGCCTCCGTCCTGGCGATGGCGGACGAGGCGGAGCGGCTCGCGGGGCGCATCGACATCGTCGTCAACAACGCCGGCACCATTCGCCGCCATCCCGCCGCCGGGTTCCCGCTGGAGGACTGGGATGCCGTCATCCGCACGAACCTGGACTCGGTGTTCGTGCTGAGCCAGCGGCTGGGGCGGGGGATGATCGAGCGCGGCGCGGGAAAGATCATCAACGTCGCGTCGCTGCTCTCGTTCCAGGGCGGCATCACCGTCCCCGCGTACACGGCCAGCAAGCACGCCGTCGCGGGGCTGACCAAGGCGCTGGCGAACGAGTGGGCGCGTCACGGCGTGCAGGTGAACGCCATCGCGCCCGGCTACTTCAGCACCGACAACACCGAGCGCCTGCGCGCCGACCCCGACCGCCTGCGCGACATCTGCGCCCGCATCCCCGCCGGCCGCTGGGGCGAGCCGGCGGACCTGGGCGGCGCGGTGGTGTTCCTGGCCAGCCGCGCCAGCGACTACGTGAACGGGCACGTGCTGGTGGTGGACGGGGGGTGGATGGCGCGGTAGGGGTCGCGCCGGGATGGCGGGCTCCGCGCGGCGCCCCCACCCGCTCGTCACCTCGCGACCTTCCCCCGAAAACCCCCGGGGGAGGCGCGTCGCCGGAACTCAGCCGGGTTCCTAGAGGACGGTGGTTGTGCCGTCGCCCTTCAGGTGGACGGTGGTCGTGCCCATCTGGTCGCTGGCGGCCCCGTCTCGTGCCCAGCGGATCTGCAGGGTCAGCGACTCCATGATCACCTCGGTGGTGCCCATGTTGGCCGGAGTGTCCGAAACCGCGGCGCTGAAGGTGTCGGACTCCCGGTGCTCCGGAAAGATGACCCCGATCCTGGAGATTCCGCGGTGCGCGCCGGAATGCGCGGTGACCAGCTCTACCGTGACCGGCGTGGAATCGGGGCCGACCTTGACCTGCGCCCGCCGCGGCGCCTGATCGATCCAGGGTCCTTTCTCGGGGGGAAGGTGGCGGCTGACGTCGAAGTCCTGGCGGGAGCCGGGGACGGTCTTTCCCGGGCATGCCTGCAGGAGCACGAACAGGGGAAGTGCCGCCCAGAGGGCCAGCCTGCGCGTGGAGATCATGGGGTTTCCTGTGGTGGGAAGACGCCTGCGGGATGGATTGGACGGTGATGTAGATGGGATGCGAGATCCCATTTCACGGGTTTGGCTGATCGAGACGAAGAAGGGACTCATGACCATGCACTACCTGCCCGGGCCCAACGAGACTCGCCGGATGGAGACCACCGAGCTGCGCGAGCGCTTTCTGCTGGGCGGCCTGTTCGTCCCCGGCGAGGTGACGATCCGCTTCGTGGACCTGGACCGCGTGGTGGTCGGCGGCGCGGTGCCGACGGATGCGCCGCTACGGCTGGAGGCGCCGCTGGAGATGGCCTCGGAGTACTTCACCGAGCGCCGCGAGGTCGGCGTGCTGAACGTCGGCGGCGCGGGGAGCGTGACCGTTGATGGCGAGCGCCACGCGATGGCCTTTCGCGACGGCCTGTACGTGGGCCGCGGCAGCCGCGACGTGGAGTTCGCCAGCGACGACGCGGCGAACCCCGCGCGCTTCTACATCGTCAGCTATCCCGCGCACGCCGCGTATCCCACCACCCACGTCGCAGAGTCGCAGGCGGAGGCGACGGAGCTGGGGACGGTGGCGCAGGCCAACCGCCGCATCCTGCGCAAGTACTTCCATCCCGCCGGCGTGCGGACCGCGCAACTGGTGATGGGCGTCACCGAGCTGCAGGAAGGGAGCGTGTGGAACACCATGCCCGCGCATACGCACGCTCGCCGCACCGAGGTCTACCTGTACTTCGGCGTGCCGCGGGACGCCGTCGTGGTGCACCTGATGGGCGAGCCCGGCCAGACGCGCCACCTGGTCGTGCGCAACGAGGAGGTCGCGCTGTCGCCCGGCTGGTCCATCCACTCCGGCTGCGGCACCGCCGCCTACACCTTCTGCTGGGCCATGGGCGGCGAGAACCAGGTCTTCGCCGACATGCAGGGCGTGGCGATGGACGCGCTGCGATAGGAGCGGAGAACGGGTGATGGAGGGCCGCGCGTTTCACGGGCCCTCTCCCCCGACCGGCCTTTTCGCTCGTTCCTCGCGACGGCGGTCGTCCCCTCCGCCAACCCCGGGGGAGGGGTGGAAACGCGATCGAATTCTCCCCCCTCCGCGAGGAACGAGCGGGGAGGGGCCCCCGCACGGGCGCATGTCGGAACGCGATGAAGTTCAACCTCTCCCAAGGGTTTTGGGGGAGGTGGGCGAGTTTTACGAGCCCGGAGGGGGCGCCCGCGCGGGACCGTTCACTGCCGAGGCCTCGCACCGTCGAATCACCGCAATCCCGAACACATCCAGGACGCCGTCGATGAAGAACATCCGCACCTCCGCCGCGTTGCTCGCCGCCGCGCTCGCCGCGCCGGCCGCCGCGCAGCAGTCCGCGACCCTGCACGCCGAGAACCCGCTGGCCATCGAGCGCCGCGACGAGGTGCTCGCCGTCTCGTGGGCGGAGGTGCGCGCCGCGCTTCCGTCCGCGGCGCCGGGCCGGGTGCGCGTGGTGGACGCGGCGGGGACCCGGTTGCCGGTGCAGGCCATCGACAACGACGCGGACGGTACGACGGACGAGTTGCTCGTCCTGGCCAGCTTCTGGCCCAACGAGCGCAAGGAGCTCACGGTGCAGGCGCAGGCGCCGGACAGCGTCACCCCGCGCGTGCATGCCTGCCACGACGATTATCGTGATGACGTGGCGTGGGAAAGCGACCGCATCGCCTTCCGCGTCTACGGGCAGGGGCTGTGGCAGGCGTCGGAGTTCGAGCCGCTGGTCAGCAGCGGCGTGGACGTCTGGCCCAAGCGCGTCCGCGAGCTGATCGTCGACCGGTGGTACGCCAGGGGCCACGACGAGTATCATCGCGACACCGGCGAGGGCGCCGACTTCTACACGGTCGGTCCAACGCTGGGCGCGGCCGGTGTCGGCGTGCTGGGGGCGGACGGCAAGGTGGTGTCGGCGCGCAACTTCCGCGCGCACCGCATCATCGCCGACGGCCCCATCCGCGCCGCCTTCGAGCTGACCTACGATCCGTGGGACGCCAACGGCGTGCAGGTGAACGAGGTGCGGCGGATCACCATCGACGCGGGGCAGAACCTGTATCGCATGGAGACCACCTTCCGCACCCCCGACGGCCGCGACTTCGCATTCGTGACCGGCACCGTCAAGCGCGAGGGATTGGTCGGCTCCAACCGCCGCAGTGGACAGTACGGATGGCTGGCGACCTGGGGTCCCGTGGAGCGCAAGAACGGCGGCCATGGGCACCTGGGCACCGCGATCCTGATGCCGGCCGCCGCCTTTCGGGACGTAAGTGAGATTGAGAATCACTTTCTTGTAAGCTCCACCGCCCGCTCGGGCGTCCCGGCCGTGCAGTACGCGGGCGCCGGATGGACGGCCAGCGGCGACTTCCGGAACGTGGAGGACTGGTGGCGCTACCTGGACAGTTTCGCCGAGCGCCTGGCCAGCCCCATCCGCGTGTCTCTTACCCGTTGATCAGCGGATGATGGACCCGGAGCGCCCGCACGGCCTCACCCGCCGCCGCGCCATCGGCGCGCTGGCCGCGCTGGCGCTCCCGGTCGAAATCTCGCTTCACCCATCTGACAGCCCGGCGCTCGAATCCGCCACGACTCCCGCGCAGGAGGACGGCCCGGACCTCGGAA
>DATABT010000725.1:0-4055 GCA_036259455.1 Longimicrobium sp.
CCTTCTTTCGTTCCACCGCGAAAAGGAGGGAATGATTTCCCGAGTCATTCGGCGCTGCGCGCACCTTGTGCGATGAAAGGCAGTTCTCTCCTCTCCGCGAGGAACGAGCGGGGGAGGGGGCCGGGGGGCGGGCCCGGGGGAGGGGCTCTCCGCCGGGCCTGGCCCCTTTCCACTCAGGGAGCCGTCGCACAAGTCCTGGCTGGTGCACGATCTACGGCGGCGACCGAAGGATCTCGCCCGCGATTCCGGGGCGCGGGCCCCTCGCAGGAAGGCAGCCTCCCAACCGGCGCCGAGTAGATCCTTCGGTCGCGCGCAACCGGTTGCTGTGAGCAAAGGAATTCTGTGAGGGCGCTCCCTCAGGAAACCAAACACTTTGCGGAAGCGACCCCGGGTGTTGCGACACCCTTGGGAGCGCCCGCGCGGAACCCAGACGATCGCAAGCGGTTGCGGCGCGACCGAAGGACCTTCTTTCCGCGGCTTGGGGGCTGGTCCAGTGCCCGGAACCAGCCCCCCGCTCATACCGGCAAGGCCTTTCGTCGGCGCCAAAGTGTTACATGAAGGCAACTTACGGAGCGGCGCCTCCCTCAGGATGACTGTTTTGGGGGGGGGCGTTCAGCAACAGGTTCGTTTCATTGCGTCTGCACGAACGTGGGCTCGCCCTCGATGCCCAGCCGGTCCACCGGGCTCACGACGATCAGGTCGGGGGGCGGATCACCGGCGGTGGACGCGACGGCGTAGCTCCCGATGTTGCCGGGCTCCACGTCGATCGACCACATCCCGCCGCGGCGCACGCGGACGATCCACCAGCGCGGCGCCTGACCCCTGGGCTCCAGCCGCAGCGAGTGCACGCCGTCTGCGCGCTCGTGGGTCACCGTGGGCGCCGGCAGGCGCGTGCCGCCCAGCCACGGCGTCGCCGGCGGCAGCGCGGGGTCGCGGTAGGGGCCGCGCAGCAGGCGCTCGTTGAGGGAATCGGGGTTCTGCATGAACGCCTTCATGCTGAAGTGCACGTTCCCCGTGGCGCCGGCGATCCCCCGCGTCACCCAGATCTGGTCGGTGATCTCCTCGGCGCGCCATTCGCGCGGCACGCGGCTGGTGAAGTTGCCCGGCCACATGTGCCGCCCGTGCACGTTCTGCTCTACCCACCAGCGCAGCAGCACGGGGTACGACAGGTCCGGCCGGGATATGGCCCAGTACAGCTGCGGCGTGTAGTAGTCCACCCACCCCTCGCGAATCCACTTGCGCGCGTCGGCGTACAGCTGCTCGTGCTGATCGAAGCGCGTCCCCTGCCCCGCGGGGAACCCCGGCCGCCACACGCCGAACGGGCTGATGCCAAAGCGCACCCACGGCTTTTCGCGGTGGATGCCCTCGTACAGCTCGCGGATGAGCGTGTTGACGTTCTCGCGCCGCCACTCCGGGCGCGACATCCGCCCGCCGCCCGCCACGTATCGCTGCCACGCCGGCTCGTCCGGGAAGTCGATGGGCTGCCTGGTCGCGGTGTCCGTCTCGGGATACGGATAGAAGTAGTCGTCGAAGTGCACGCCGTCGATGTCATAGCGGCGAACGACGTCCAGGATCACGGACAGCGTCTGCGCGCGCACCTCCGGCTCGGCGGGGTCCATCCACAGGAACGCGCCGTACTGCCGCACCAGGTCCGGCCGCCGCCGCGCGATGTGCGACGCGGCGATGGGTCCCTTCGCGGACGGATGCCGCGCGCGGTAGGGATTGAACCACGCGTGCAGCTCCATCCCCCGCTCGTGCGCGGCCTGGACGGCGGTCTCCAGCGGGTCCCAGGGGTCCGGGCCCGGCTCCGGCGCCCGCCCCATCTCGCCGGTCAGGTACTCCGACCAGGGCTCCAGGTCCGATCGGTAGAGCGCGTCGGCGGCGGGGCGCACCTGCAGCACGACGGCGTTCAGGTTCAGCTGCCGCGCGCGGTCCATGATGGCGATCAGCTCCGCGCGCGCCGAGTCGGGGGAGAGTCCCGGCCGCGACGGCCAGTCGATGTTGTCCACCGTGGCCACCCACACCGCGCGGAACTCCCGCGGCACCTCCGGCAGCCGCGCGCGCACCGCCGTGGCGGGCATCGTATCGAGCCGCTGATTCGTCGCACACCCCGCCAGCACCGCCGCCGAGGCCGCGGCGAGCATCCATCGCATCCCCATCATCATCCTCATCCCCGGTAAAGGAACCGATTGGGTTTCACACAGGGTCAACAGAGTCTTCCCGTGCCCACGCCGACGGTGCCGCGGACGATCGCCAGAGTCTGTACCCTTGACCCTGTTGACTCTGTTGACTCTGTGTGAGGCTTATCTGTTGGCCGCGCGCTGCAGCCCGTCGCCGCGAGTGAAGAGCGGCGGAATGGAGACGGGCAGTCGCCCCCCGATCGCGATCTGTCCGGCGAGGGCGCGGGCGGCGGCGCGCTGGCTGACTTCCGCGCCCCCCCAGGCCAGCAGGTACGCCGGCGCGGAGGGGTAGAAGCCGATCACGTACGGGCTGCCGAACGACACCGCCACCACTCGCCCGCCCTCCGCCGGCAGCGACTCCACGAACGCGGGAAAGGCGCCGCGCGCGCCCACCGTCCCCGCGTGCTCGCGCGGCTGCACGTACGCGGAAACGACCACCACGTCCGCGGAATCGGCGAGGGCGCGGATGCGCGCGAACGTCTCCGGCGGCGTCTGCGGGTCCACGCGGACGGATCGCACCGTGAACCCCTGCCGCCCCAGCTCGCGGTCGAACCAGCGGCCCGCCGTCAGGTCTACGCCCTCCGCGTAGCTCACCGAGAGCACGCGCGCGCCGGCGGCCAGCGGCACCAGCCCCCGCGCATCGCGCGCGAGCGTGATCGACCGTTCGGCCACCGTCTGTGCCAGCCGCTGGTGCGCGCGCACGCCCACGCGCTCGTCCACCGCCTCCAGGTCCACCTCGCGCCGGCGGTGCAGCCCGGCGCGCGCCTTGGCCGTGAGCACCGCGCGCACCGCGCCGTCCAGCCGCGCCTGGGCGATGCGGCCGGAGCGCACGCCCTCCACCACCGCGTCCACCGCCTCGCGCGCGTCCAGCGGCTGCAGCAGCACGTCCCCCCCCGCCTGCAGCGCCAGCAGCAGCGGCTCCGTGCGTCCGTGCCGGCGTACCACCGCGCCCATGTCCATCGCGTCGCTGAACACGATGCCGCGAAAGCCCATCTCGTCGCGCAGAACGCGCCGCAGGAACAGCGGCGACAGCGAGGCGGGCGGCGCGTCCGGTCCCTCCACGCCCTGCACGGAGATGTGGGCGGCCATCATCCCGTCGATGTCCGCCTCCACCGCCGCGCGAAAGGGGACGAGCTCCACGGAATCCAGCCGCGCCCGGTCCGCGCGGATGGCGGCCAGCCCGATGTGCGTGTCCGCCTCGGTGTCGCCGTGCCCGGGAAAGTGCTTGCCGGCGCCCATCAACCCCGTGTCGTGCAGCCCGCCGATGAACGCCGTCGCCAGCCGCGCCACGGCCCGCGGGTCCTCGCCGAAGGAGCGCGTGTTGATGATGGGGTTGAGCGGATTGGAGTTGACGTCCAGCACCGGCGCGAACGTCAGGTGCACCCCCACCGCGCGCGCCTCGCGCCCGATCACGCGCCCCACCTCGCGCGCCAGCGAGTCGGAGCCGATGGCCCCCAGCGCCATCACGGGCGGAAAGGTGGTGCCGCCGCCCAGCGGAAGCAGGTGCGGCAGCGTGTAGCCGCCGCCCAGGCGCATCCCCGGCCCGTTCTCCATGTCGGTGGTGACCAGCAGCGGCACCTTTGCGCGGCGCTGCAGGGCGTTGAGCTTGGCCGCGTAGCCGTGCGGCAGCCCGATGCTGATCACGATGCCGCCGATGCCGTCGCGCTCCACCCACTCCAGCAGCCGGTCGAACTCCGGCGAGTCGGTGGACACGTACTCGCCGCCCGTCCACGGAAACACGATCTGCCCCGCCTTCTCGCGCAGGTCCAGCGACGCCAGCGTGCGCTCCACCCACGCCCGCGCCTCCGTGTCCAGCGGCGCGGTCCCGACCGTGGTCCGCGATTCGATTTCGTTCGATCGAGGGGCGGATCGGTT
>DATABT010000726.1:0-3979 GCA_036259455.1 Longimicrobium sp.
CGGGTTCACCCCTCTCCCGCACGCGCGCCAGCCTGGTGCGGGAGAGAAGGCATGCGCGCGGGAGAGGGGGCCGGGGGGGGGGTGCGGGCCCCACGCGGACCCGGCGCCCCGGCCTCTCCGCCTCGCGGGGACAGCCCGGAATCGCGCGCGGCACATCATCATCGCAGATTACCGTCTTTACGGCACCACCCACGCTGTCCGACCCTTGAAGATCGCACACCTCGCCGACCTGCACCTGGGCTACCGCGCCTACCACCGCGTCAACGCGCGCGGCGGCAACGTGCGCGAGTCCGACGTGGCCGACGCCTTTCGCCAGGCCGTCAACCGCATGGTCGAGATTCGCCCCGACCTGGTGCTGGTCGCGGGCGACGTGTTCCACACCGTGCGCCCCGGCAACACCGCCATCGCCGACGCCTTCCGCCAGTTCAGCCTGCTGGCGGACCGGCTGCCGGACGTGCCCATCGTGATGATCGCGGGCAACCACGACTCGCCGCGCAGCGCCGACACGGGCAACATCCTCAACCTGTTCCGCGAGATCGACGGCGTGCGGGTGGTGTGCGACGAGTGCCGCACCATCCGCCTTCCGGAGATCGACACCTCCATCCTCTGCATCCCCCACGTCTCCCTGTCGACGGGGGAGGAGGTGCCGATGGAGCCGGACGATGGATCGAAGCACAACGTGCTGATGCTGCACGCCACCGTCGAGGGCGAGAGCGCGGACCAGAAGCTCCGCTACATCAGCGAGTACGGCGGCGCGGTGATCCCGGAGGGAAAGATCGATCCCGCCCAGTGGGATTACGTGGCGCTGGGCCACTACCACCTCTGCCAGGACCTGGCGCCCAACATGTGGTACCCCGGCGGGCTGGAGCGCACGTCCGCCAACATCTGGTTCGAGCGGGACGAGAAGGGGTTCCTGGTCTTCAGCACCCGCAGCGGCCGCGCGGAGTTCGAGCCGGTGAACACGCGGCCCACCATCGACCTGCCGCGCATCGAGGCGGGCGGGCTGGGGGCGGAGGAACTGGACGAGACCATCCGCTCCGCCGTGGAAAGCATTCCCGACGGGCTGCAGGGAAAGATCGTCCGCCTGGTGATCTACGACGCGCCGCGCGCCGTGGTCCGCGAGCTGAACCACAAGCGCATCCGCGAGTGGAAGGCCGAGGCGGTGCACTTTCACCTCGACGCGCGCCCGCCCGAAGCGCGGCGGCGGCTGGGGAACAACGCGCCCGTCCGCAGGCAGACGCTGCAGGAGCAGGTCGCCAGCTACCTGCGCAAGGACTGGAAGCTGCGCGATCCCAAGCTGAACCAGGAGCAGCTGGTGGAGATGGGCGTCGCGTACGTGGACCGCACGGCGGAGGAGGGGTGAGTCATGCGCCTCCTTTCCCTGCGGATGCGCAACTTCCGCCAGCACTCGAACACCGAGATCACCTTCCGCCCGGGGCTGACGGGCATCATCGGCCCCAACGGCGCGGGAAAGTCCACGATCCTGGAGGGGCTGGCGTGGGCCATCTACGGCGCCGCCGCCGCGCGTGGGACCAACGACACCATCCGTTTCTCCCGCGCGGGCGCACGTGCCCGCGTGGAGGTGGAGCTGGCGTTCGCCCTGGGCGGCCACGAGTACCGCGTGCTGCGGACGCTGTACGGCGCGGAGGTGTGGCTGGACGGCGGTGCGCAGCCGGTGGCGTCGGGCGTGGGCGGCGTGACGGGCTACCTGCAGTCGCGCGTCGGCATGTCGCGCGAGGAGTTCTTCAACACCTACTTCACCGGCCAGAAGGAGCTGCAGTTCCTGGCGGCCATGGGGCCCACGGACCGCGGCCGCTTCCTGAGCCAGGTGCTGGGCTACGAGCGCCTGCGCCGCGCGCAGGAGCTGGTCCGCGTGCGCCGCAGCGACCTGCGCAGCGAGATCCGCGGCCTGCGCGCCACCCTGGGCGACAAGGACGAGCTCAAGGAGGCGCTCTCGCTCGCCACCACGCGCGTGGTGGAGGCCATCGAGCGCTTCACCAGCGCGCAGCGGGCCACGGAACAGGCGCTGGCGGAGGAGAAGGCGTTCGCGCCCAGGTGGGAGACGGCGCAGAAGGGCCGCGACCGCTTTCGCGAGCTCACGCACGTCATCGACAACGCGGAGCGCGAGCGCGAGGGCGCGCGCCGCGACCTGCAGCGCGCCGCGGACGAGCTCCAGGCCGTCGCCGCGGCGGAGAAGGAGCTCAAGCCCCTCCGCGCGCAGCTGAAGGAGCTTCCCGCCGCCACCGAGGCCGGCGAGCGGATGAGCGAGCTGGCGCGGCAGGAGGAGCGGCGCAAGGCGCTCACCCGGCAGCTGGCGGAGCTGGAGGCGGAGGTGGAGCGTCTGGCCGAGCGCCGCGAGAAGCTGGAGACCGCGCCCGGGCTGGAGAAGAAGTTCGCCGCCGAGCTGGAGCAGCTGCGCGAGAAGCGCGACGAGGTGGCGGCCACGCTGGACGAGAAGAAGTCCGCCTGGCTGGCCGACAAGCAGGACGCCTTCACCCAGCTCGCCACCTACCGCGAGCGGGCCGCCGAGCTCAAGGCGCAGATCAACCAGATCCGCGAGCTGGGTGCCGAAGGCATCTGCCCCACCTGCGGCCGTCCGCTGGGCAAGGACTTCCAGCGCACCCTGGACGAGCTCGAAGACCAGTGGGCGGCGCTGGTGCAGGACGGAAAGTGGCGCGCCCGGCGGTACGAGCAGCTGGAGGCGCGGCCGGAGGAGATCGGCGAGATGGAGACGCACCTCCGCCAGCTGGCCGAGGCCGTGGAGGACCGCTCCCGCAAGCTCACCCGGTGCCAGGGCGCCGTCCAGGAGCTGGAGCAGCTCACGGCGGACCTGTCCGCCCGGCAGGCGCGCCGCGGGGAGCTGCGCGAAGAGGTCGGCGCCCTCCCCGGCGGCTACGATGCGAAGGCGCACCGCGCCGCGGACGAAAGGCTGAAGGCTCTGCGCGAGGTGGAGAAGCGCGCCGCGCGGCTGGAAGAGACCGCCCGCCGCGCCGCGCACTGGCAAGAGGAGCAGAAGCAGGCCAGGGCGCGCGAGGCCGGAGCCCGCGAGCGCGCGGAGAAGGCGGAGGCGGAGCGCACCGGCCTCGGCTTCTCCGAGGAGGCCTTTGCCGCCCTGCGCGAGGAGCACGAGCGCCTGGCCCAGGCGCGCCGCGCCGCCGAGCTGCGCGCCGCCGAGGCGCGCGGCGACGTGAACACCGCCGAGCAGGTGGTTCAGACCGCCCGTGCCGCGCTCGCGCAGTACGAGGAGCGCGAGAAGGCCGTCGCCGAGCAGGAGGCGGAGCTGCGCTACCACGAGGAGCTGGACCTGGCCTACACCGAGCTGCGGCAGGAGCTGAACGACCAGGTGCGCCCCGAGCTTTCGGAGATCGCCAGCGCCTTTCTGGCGCAGCTGACGGACGGGCGCTACACGTCGATGGAGATCGACGAGTCGTACAACCTGATGGTGCTGGACGAGGGCGAGGAGAAGCCCGTGATCTCCGGGGGCGAGGAAGACATCGCCAACCTGGTCCTGCGCCTCTCCCTCTCACAGATGATCGCGGAGCGCGCCGGCCACCCGCTCTCGCTGCTGATCCTGGACGAAGTCTTCGGCTCGCTGGACGTGGCGCGCCGCGACAACGTCGTGCAGCTGCTGCACCACCTGGAGGACCGGTTCGAGCAGGTGATCCTCATCACCCACATCGAGGGGATTCGCGAGAGCCTGGACCAGGTGCTGCGCGTGGACTACGACGAGCGCGCCGGCTGCAGCACCGTGCGCGAGGAGAACATTCTGGGCGGCGACGACCACTATCCCGAAGCCCCCATGGCGGCGGACTGATATGACGCAGTGCGAAGCGCGAAAGCGGTTTTGTCGTCACTCTCACACTTCCGCGCTTTCGCACTCGTGTCTGGGCGTGGTGGCCTCCCGCGTTCTCGGCGCTTCGGCCGCGCATCCCTCGGAAACACGCGCGGAGCTTGCCTCAACGACGGGGGGCCGGCGATC
>DATABT010000727.1:0-3064 GCA_036259455.1 Longimicrobium sp.
TTGTACTGTCCGCCGAGGTCCTGCACCGTGCCCACGGTATCGCAGGGCTCCACGGGGGCACCGCCGGGCCCACTGAGCCTCGGGCGCGCAATCACGTACGCCGAATTCCCCTCGAACTTGATCCAGGTTATCCGGTTCCCCTGCACCGACGCGGCGCGCGCCGTCGCCACCAGGTTGATCATGGTGGTGCGAGCGCTCCTGAGATCGCTCTTCTCCATGGCGGCGCTGATCTTGGGAAAACCGATCAGCACGATCAGGCCCAGGATCACCACCACGATGAGTGTCTCGACCAGCGTGAACCCGTAGCGGGACCGCATGGCGCTCCCCCTTCTCCGCGGCATCGCGCGGCTGTGCCCTGGATCGTCCCGCCGGCTCAATGAACCGGCAGTCGGCGCATCTTGTAGAAGAGCGTCCGGAGGCTGATGCCGAGCAGGGACGCCGCCTGCCGGCGATTGCCCCCGGAAGCCTCGAGTGCGCGCAGGATGGCCTGACGCTCGACCGCCTCGACCTGTGATTTCAGGTCCAGCCCTGCCGGGGCGCCGTTGGCCGCGCCGTTCGCGTGGCCGTTGCCGTTCCCATTCCTGACCAGCATGACGAAGTCCTTCACGTCCAGCCGGCCGTCGCCCGCGAGCGCCGCCGCCCGATCCACCGCGTTCCGGAGCTCGCGGACGTTGCCCGGCCACGAGTACTGGCTGAGCGCGGCAAGCGCGCTCGGCGTGACGCTCACCGGGTGGCCCAGGCGATGGGCCGCCTGGCCGGCGAAATGGGTGAGCAGGGCCGGGATGTCCTCCAACCGCTCGCGGAGCGGCGGGAGATGGATCCTGACCGCGTTCAGGTGGTGGTAGAGGTCCGAGCGGAACTCGCCGCCCGCGACCGCGTCCTCGAGCGCCTTCGACGATGCCGCGATCACGCGCACGTCCACCTCGTGGCCCTCGCGACCGCCGGTGCGGGCGACACGGCCTTCCTGGAGCACCCGCATCATCCTGGCCTGCAGCTCGGGGGGAAGCGCCCCGATCTCGTCCACGAGCAGGGTGCCCTGGTGCGCCGCCTCGAAGAGCCCGGCGTGATCGGCCGTGGCCCCCGGCATCGCGCCGGCGACGTGACCGAAGAGCTCGGACTCGAGCAGCTGCCCGGGGATCGCCGCGCAGTTGATCGCGGTGAAGCCGCGCTCACTCCGCGGACTCATCCGATGGATCGCGCGGGCCAGCACCTCCTTGCCGGTCCCGGGCTCGCCGGTGAGCAGCACGGCGGTCTGGTGACGCGCGACCCGGTTCGCCATGTCCACGATGTCGCGCATGACCCGGCTCTCGCAGACGACCAGATCGTTCACGCTTCCGGATCCCACGGTGGAGCGCAGGGTCTCGACTTCGCGTCTCAGCCGCAGGAGCTCCTCCGCCTTCCGGATCGCGAACGCGACCTCTTCGGCGCGGAAGGGCTTCTGCACCCAGTCGTACGCGCCCTCGCGCATGGCCGCGATGGCGCCCTCTTCGCTGCCGGAGGGGCTCAGCATGATCAGGAGCGCGGAGCCTCCTCCCGCGCGGTAGCGGCGGAGGAAACCGACCCCGTCCGTCCCGGGCAGCCGGACGTTGCACAGGATCAGATCGAATCCCCCGGATGCCGCGCGCTGCAGCGCCCGCTCGGGGTCGTTCTCGACCCTGACCTGGTGACCGGTCTCCTCGAGACCCTGCCCGAGCGACCGGCGGATTTCGGCGTCGTCGTCAACGATCAGCAATCGCATCGGTCGTACTCGCGTGAGGCAGGAGGACGTCATTGCCGCGCTCTACCCGGAAACTCGCGGTCTGCATCGGAGCCCGCAGCGCAAATCCTTGCTCGATCGGCGCGAGCCCCCCGCAGGCGGCCGACTTCCGGCGCCGGTGCGCGAGTCGGCGCGGTGGAGCAACGCAAGGGGCGGACCCGAGCCCTGGAACTAGGTGCAGGCGACTGCAGCATCGACCGTCGCCGGCGGAATCGGCGGGGCCACGCCGTAGAAGATCACGCACTGCTGCCCGGTGATACTCGGCGCCGTCGCGCGGGCCGACCAGCCGGCCGTCGTGGCGCTCACGATCGTGATCGTCACGTTGGTGGACGGCTTGAAGTTGAAGGCCGGGTCCGGGATTATCCCACCGTAATAGGCGTTGTTCTCGGTCCAGTAGGTCTCCTGGGTGCCGGCCAGGTTGCGGAGGTCGGAGCGCATGGCGCTCACCACCGCCTTGTGCTTCGTGTTGGCGAACTTCGGGATAGCAACGGCGGCCAGGATCCCGATGATCACGACCACGATCAGCAGCTCGATGAGGGTGAACCCTCGATTCCCGACACGCATATCCACTCCCCCGTGGGGTACGACCTTCAGGAGTCACCTTGGCGCGAGAACCGCCACGACATCACCTGCTCCGACATAAGAAAGGGGCGACGGACTCAGCCGCCGCCCCGGTACAGCGTGGCCTACTCAGCCTAGCTTACTGGCACTTCGGCGCACCCTCGATATCGGTAGCCGCCAGGTTGCCATTGGCCGCGTAGGTGGCCGGATCGCCGACGAAGACACCGCACTCGTCGTTGGAGGCGCTGGTGACGGCGGGGTTCGTAACCGTCGCACCCCAACCGGCCGCGTCGCCGTAGTTGATCGTCACGACGTTGCCCTGCGACGGCGTGAAGGCCAGAACGCCAGCGCCACCGGTGCCGTTGGACTGGGTCGCAGCGTGGCTGCCCGCGTAGTCCTGGTTGTCCGAAAAGAAGCCTTCCTGCGCGGTCACCAGATTACGAAGATCGGACTTCATCGACGCGACGACAGCCTTCTCCTTCGTGTTCGCGAACTTCGGAATGGCGATCGCGGCCAGGATGCCGATGATGACGACCACGATCAACAGCTCGATCAGGGTAAAGCCCTTGCGGTTGCTCATACTTCCTCTGGTTGAGTGGCGCGACCAACGAACATTGTTGTGCTGCGAGACGCGGTGTAACTGGGCTGGGGTAAGGCAACACATATGCCACCCCCCGGTACATCGTCTCAACCATTGTGACATCACGTACTTAGCCTTCGGTTGCACTCTGCACGGCAGGGTGCAAC
>DATABT010000728.1:0-4719 GCA_036259455.1 Longimicrobium sp.
AACCGTGGCGCCGCCGCCTCCCCCCTCGCCGCCGCACGCGGTGGTGGCAATCATCAGCGGGACAAGCGGGAGAAATCCTGATCGCGGAATACGCGGAGCAGGAAACGAGAGTACGCGGAGGCGTTCATCAACCACCCTGCGCACTCTCTGTTCTGCTCTGCGAACTCTGCGTTCATGCTTCTGGCTGGGATGCATCGGCATGCGGCGGTGGGATGGATGACGCGGATCATCTACTATATCTCTAGTAGACGAGAACGTGCAAGGGTGCGGGATCGCGACGATCCACGTCTACCGTCCCTCCGCCTCCAGCATCTGCACGATTGTGTCGAGCGAGTCCGCGTCCTCCGGCTTCTTGTCCGTGCGCCAGCGGAGCATGCGGGGAAAGCGCACCGCCACGCCGCTCTTGTGGCGCGGCGAGCGCTGGATGCCCTCGAACGCCAGCTCGAACACCAGCTCCGGCTTTACCGTGCGCACCGGCCCGAAGCGCTGCAGCGTGTTGCGGCGCACGAAGGCATCCACGCGGCGAATCTCCTCGTCCGTGAGCCCGCTGTACGCCTTGGCGAACGGCACCAGCTCCCCGTCCTTCCACACGCCGAAGGTGTAGTCCGTGTACAGCGACGCGCGGCGCCCGTGGCCGCGCTGCGCGTAGATGAGCACCGCGTCGATGGTGAACGGCTCCACCTTCCACTTCCACCATCCGCCCTTGCGCCGGCCCACCCCGTACGGCGCGTCCAGCCGCTTGAGCATCAGCCCCTCGGCGCCTCGCGCGCGCGCCTCGCGCCAGGCCTGCAGCACGCCGTCCCACTCCTTCGCGTGCACCGCCGGCGACAGCAGGATGCGCCCCGCCGACGGCGTGGATCGGACGATCTCTTCCAGCCGCGCGCGCCGCCAGGCGAACGGCTGCTCGCGCACGTCCGCACTCTCCACTTCCAGCAGGTCGTACGCGAGCAGCACGACGGGCACTTCCGCCAGAATCTTCGGCCCCAGCACCTTGCGCCCGATGCGCCGCTGCAGCTGCGCGAACGGCAGCGGCCCCTCGCGCCAGGGCATGATCTCTCCGTCCAGCACGGTGCCGTCCGGCAGCAGCGCGGCCGCCTGCGCCAGCTCGGGAAAGCGCTCCGTGATCAGCTCCTCGCCGCGCGACCAGAGGAACGTGGCGCCGCGACGGCGGATCATCTGCGCGCGGATGCCGTCCCACTTCCACTCCGCCTGCCACTCGAGCGCCTCGCCCAGCGCCTCCAGGTCGCCTTCCAGCGCGTAGGCCAGGTAGAAGGGATAAGGACGGCTGAGGTCCGCGTCGCTGGTGTCCGCGGCCAGCAGGCGCAGGTAGAACTCCGGCGTGGGATCCCATGCCCCCATCAGCCGGTGCGCCACCGCGGCCTCGTCCACACCGCTGACGCGGGAGAGCGCGCGCACCACCAGGCTCTGCGACACGCCCACGCGAAAGCTGCCGGTGATGAGCTTATTGAAGACGTACGCCTGCGGCCCGTCCAGCTCCGCCCAGGCGCGCAACACCTCCGCGCGCTGCGTGGCCTCGTCCTCGCCGCGCAGGGCAAGCAGCCGCTCCTGCACCCAGTGCCGCAGCGGGCGGTCGCTGGACGTGCCGCTGTCCGGCAGCAGCAGCGAGATGGTTTCCGCCAGGTCGCCCACGGACTCGTAGCATTCCGCGAACAGCCATTCGGGGACGTCGGCGGCCTCCATGGCCCACGCGGCCAGCTTGCGCGCGCCCACCAGCCGCCTGGGCCGGCGGCCGCTGAGGAAGTGCACCGCCCACACCGCGTCCTCCGGCGGCGTGCGCGCGAAGTACGCCGCCAGCGCGTCGACCTTTTCGCCGGTCTTCGTGGTCTCGTCCAGCTCGGCGTACAGCGCGGCGAAGGACTTCACGGTGTGGCGGGGGGACGGGGTACAGGGGACAGGCAACACGGGATGGAGCTCGATCGCTCCGGCGGAGTTGCAGATACCCGGCCAATCACCCGCCTGCGCCGTCCGTCAGCCGTCCGCGTCGCCCGGCGGAAGCGAGAAGCAGTCGCACAGCCGCCGGTCGATCTCCGCGAGCGTGTCGTCGTCCACCACGTACTCCGTCTCGCGCGGAATGTCGTCGTGGTGCCAGACGGAGTGTGTGGTGGGCACCGCCGGCAGGACCTGGTCGACTGCGGCCGGAAACACATCGAGCCAGCCGCGCCCGGAGACGAGGAGATCGTGGTCGGCGATTTGAGGGCCGTAGGAGGTGAACACGGGAGGGATGATCTGGTAGTTCCTCGCGGCCGAGTAACGTGGCTCCGTCAGCACGATCCCGACGGTGGCACCAATGTCCTCCGCGGGCGCGGGGTGCAGGATGACCAGTCGCCCGCGGGCACGAGCCTCCTGGTGCGTCTGGGCTGATGCACGAGCCGCGTCTCCATCGCGGCGCATCGGCATCCATGCTCCCGGAAGGTGGAAAGAAGCGCGTGTGCTGTCAAGTGCGTCTACTTTCTCGCCTCTGTGGCCGCTTCGGTGCTCTCTGCGTCTTCGCGTCCACCTTTTTCGGCGGGCACCACGTCGGATTCGTCGGACTCGCCCTCCCAGCGGCTGGCGACGGCCTGCGCCTGCAGGCCGTGCTCGCGCAGCCAGCGCACCACGGGCTCGCGGTAGCCGTGCGTTACCCACACGCACTCGGCGCCGGTGGCGCGGATGGCGGCGAGCAGCGACGGCCAGTCCACGTGGTCGCTCAGCACGAAGCCGCGGTCCACGCTGCGGCGCCGCCGGTGGCCGCGCACCCGCATCCACCCGCTGGCGAACGCGGTGGACGCGTTTCCGAAGCGCCGCATCCACGGCGTGCCGTGCGCGGACGGCGGCGCCACGATCATGGCGCCGCCCCAGTCGTGGCCGCGCGGCTCCTCCATGGGGTTGCGCGTGGGCGGCATGGCCACCCCCGTCTCGCGGTAATCCGCCGCCAATCGCTCCACGGCGCCGTGGGCGTAGATGGGGCCGATGGAGGCGTCGATCCCCGCCAGCAGCCGCTGCGCCTTGCCCAGCGCGTAGCCGAAGAGCAGCGACGCGCGCCCCTCTGCCGCGTTGCGCCGCCACCACGCGTTCATGGCGTCGAACACCTCGCGGTCCGGGCGCCAGCGGTAGATGGGGAGGCCGAACGTCGATTCCGTGACGAAGGTGTGGCAGCGCACCGGCTCAAAGGGCGTGCAGGTGGGGTCCGCCTCCGTCTTGTAGTCGCCGCTCACCACCCACACCTCGCCGCGGTGCTCCACGCGCACCTGCGCGCTCCCCAGGATGTGCCCCGCGGGGTGTAGGGAGACGCGCACGCCGTTGATCTCACGCGCCTCGCCGAACTCCAGCGTGCGAATGCGCGCGTCCGGGCCCAGCCGGGTGCGCAGCACGCGCTCGCCCTCGCGCGAGCCCAGGTACGCGCGCGAGCCCCAGCGCGCGTGGTCGCCGTGCGCGTGCGTGATGACGGCGCGGTCCACCGGCTGCCAGGGATCCACGTAGAAGTCCCCCGCCTCGCAGTACAGCCCGTGGTCGGTGGAGCGCAGCAGCATGGTCGTGGTGAATGATGGGATTCGCAGCGGCACCCGCAGGCCGCCGTTCAGGCTTCGTGCCGCGCGTCCGGCGTGCTTTCGCCTTGCCGCTTGCGAGGGTGTTGCTAAACGCTCACGTCCCGGATTGGTTTCCTGAGGGAGCCGCCGCGCAAGTCATTGTTGGTGCATGATCTACGGCGGCGACCGAAGGATCTCGCCCGCGATACCGGGACGCGGGGCCCTCACAGCAAGGCGGCCTCCAAGCCGGCGCCGGGGAGATCCTTCGGTCGCGCCCAACCGACTGCGACCAAAGGAGTTCTGCGAGGGCGCTCCCCCAGGAAATCAAATGCCGTTGGCGGAGGCAATCGCAACACCCTCCTGGGAGGAATGCTGGCCTGAGGCGTACCGTGGCTGGAGCGCTGCATGGCGGACACGTCTCAGCAGCGCGTGGGGCGTGGTGATGCTGCCGGTGGACTGGACCGAGAGAAGGTCCGTGGCCTGAAGGTGAGACGTGCGGAGGGGCGTCAGCGCGCGGCGGGCTCCACGCCGGGGACGGCTGCGTGCGCGCCGCCCATCCGCCCGGTGCGCGTCATCCCCTCCCACCCACAGCGGGGGCACCAGCGCTTCTGCAGGGTGCCGAACATCAGCCGCGACGTCATCCGCCCGCCCCACCCCATGCGCACGGGAAGCGTCTCGGCGTCGCAGCCGTCACAGGTGCGCTCGGCGGGAAAGATCAGGTAGCACATGGCCACGGCGAGCAGCAGCTTGCCGACGAACGCCAGAAAGAAGAACGCGATCCAGGTGAACAACATGCGTAACACGGGGACTGCGGGCGTGTCTGAACGCGAGCGGCGACGGGCGCATGCCGGCCAGCGCATTGCCCGTGCCGCGTCGACTTCGGGTACGCTGCCGCGGCGGGTTGGTTCCCGTGGCAGTGATGGGGTGAAGGGGTGAGGGAAGGCGCGGAGGGTTGCCTTACGAGCCCCGAGGGGTTTGCGGGGCTTCCCGCCGTTCCAGCCGCGGCTTCAGCCGCCCCGGCGCGGAGCCGGCCACCACCAGCCCATCATTCACCCTGAATCCTGCAAAACAGATGTAGTACACAAAGCGAACACCGCCTGGATGTCATAGATTGCAAGGAGTTCCGGCCAAGGAAACCTTTCAACCTGTGCCACCCAGACGGTGCGAAACCAACGTATCCCGAAGCGGCCTC
>DATABT010000729.1:0-20973 GCA_036259455.1 Longimicrobium sp.
GTCCGCGCTGCTGCGCGCGCGGCGGGAGCGGCTTGCGGCCGGGGTGGCCGCCGGCATCGACCACCCTCGCGGAGATCGACGCCACGCTGGAGCAGTCGCGCCGGGCGCTCGAGCACGTGCAGAGCGTGGCGGGCACCGTCGAGCTCGCCGGGCTCCGCACGCCCGGAGTGATCGCCGTGCGCGCCGGGGGCGGCCCCGTCCGCGCGGACCGCGTGGCGGCGCAGGCGCTGCGCGTGGAGTCCACCGTGGGCGAGGTCTCCCTCTCCGCGCTGTCGGTGCCGGCGGTGACGGCCACCTCGGGGGGCGGACGCATCCGCGTCTCGGGCTGCGCGGCGGTGCGCACCCTGCAGCTGCGCTCCACGACGGAGAACGTGGAGATCGCGGTCCCCGCCGACGCCAGCGCCACGTTCACCCTGCGCACCACCGTCGGGCGGCTGGAGGTGTCCGCGCCCGTGCAGCCGGTGGAGCGGACCGCCCGGCGGTTCTCCGGCCGCATGGGCTCCGGCGCCACGCACGTGGACGCCAGCTCGGCTTCCGGGATCGTCCGCCTCCATTCGCCCTGACCGCGACGGACCCGTTCCCATCCACCGCTCACCCGAACCCCGGCCGTACCCATGCGCATCCGTCTCCTCATCCCCCGCCCGCCCCGCGTGCCGCGCCTGGCCCTCTGCTGCGCCGTCCTGGCCCTTGCCGCGTGCGGGGACGACGGCGGCGGAGGGTGTGGCGCGGGAGCATGGAGACGCAGCCGGGGGGCGCCGTGCGGGTGTGGAACCCGGCGGAGGGCGCGTGGGGCGAGGGCGAGGTATGGACGCTCACGGAGGACCTGTGGATCGGGTCGATGGACGACGCGGGTCCCGCGCTCTTCGGCCAGGTGGTCGCGGTGGAGGCGGATCCGCTGGGGCGGGTGTGGGTGCTGGAGCGCGACGCCAGGGAGGTGCGTGTCTTTGGTCCCGACGGGCGGCACGTGCGCACCCTGGGGCGGCGGGGCGCGGGTCCGGGCGAGCTCGCCGATCCCATCGGATTTGCGTGGGCCCCCGACGGCCGGCTGTGGGTGGCGGACCCCGGCAATGCGCGCTTCACGGTGTTCGACACCGCCGGCCGCTACGTGGACAGCCACCCGCGCCGGGTGGGCGGGTACTCCATGCCGTGGCGTGGAGGCTTCGACGCCGAGGGACGGCTGTACGAGGTGGCGGCGGTGCCCCGCGGCGCCGGCCACGGCCCGGCCCTGCTCCGCTACGGCCCCGACCTGCAGCCGGCGGACACGCTGCCGCTCCCGGAGGTTCCGTCGCAGCAGTTCGAGCTCAAATCTCCCGGGGGCGGGATGATGGCGGTGAGCGTGCCGTTTGCGCCCGGCGCGGCGGTGGCCGTGGACCCCCGCGGGTTCGTGTGGTCCGGGATCACGGACCGTGTGCGGCTGCACCAGCAGAGCCTGAGCGGAGACACGGTCCGCATCGTGGAGCGCGAGGCGGCGCCCGTCCCCGTGACCGCTGGGGACCGCGAGAAGGCGCTGGAGGGGCTCCGGTGGTTCACCGACCAGGGCGGGCGCGTCGACCCGGGGCGCTTCCCGGCGCACAAGCCCGCGTTCTCCGGCATCTACGTGGCGCCGGACGGACACCTCTGGATGCGCCCCTCCCTGCCGGAGGGACACGCGGGCGCGGCGTTCGACCTGTTCGATCCGGAAGGCCGGTACCTGGGGCGGGCAGGCCTTCCCACCGGGCTGGCCCAGTCTCCCCCGCCCGTGGTGCGCGGCGACGCCCTCTACGGCGTACGGCGCGATTCGCTGGACGTGCCCTACGTCGTGCGCGTGCGCATCCGGCGGGGCGGGTGAGCGCGCGCGGGAGCCGTCCCCGCCCGCGGCGGATTAGGAAGCGATGAGCGAGGGTCGGGCCGCGCAGGGGGAGAGGCAACCCTGCGCGGTGGGGCGGAATCTATCCACCTCGACCGCGGGATCGGGGCGTCCGCGCGGTGGCGCGTCTTTGCCGCCCGATTGTGATTACGTGCTGCCGCGGTTACATTTAGGGTCCCTACATCCGTTTTGTCAGCCGGCCCCGGCGTTCTCCGCATTTCTGCCCACTCGAGCCGATGCCTACCCGACGCACGCTCATCACCTCCGCCGCCGCAGCGGTCGTCATCGCGGGCCTGGGGATCGCCGTCTACGGACGCATCCAGAGCGCGGACGCCGCCTCCGGCGACTCGGCCAGGGATACCACGCGACCGCTGGTGCAGACCTCCGCGTCCGGCACCTTCAACACCGACGTCGCCATCCCCGTGCAGGGCACCCCCGCCGTCCTCGGCGAGCTGGTGATGTCCGTCAGCGCGGCGGGGCAGGCCGAGGCATGGCAGAAGACGGTGCTGGTGGCGCAGGTCAACGGCCGCATCACCTCCCTCTCCGTTCGCGAGGGCGACGGCGTGCGCGGCGGGCAGCTGGTGGTGGGGCTGGACGGCGCCGAGTACCAGCTCGCCGTGGAAGAGGCGGAGGCCGCGCTGGCCGACGCGCAGAACAAGCTGCGCGAGGCCACCCTCTTCGACGACCGCATCACCGACGCGGCCGTGCGCCAGGAGCGCGCGGCCGCGGCGCGCATCCGCAGCGGCGTGGAGGCGGCGGAGGTGCGCCTGCGCCGCGCCCGCCTGGACCTCTCCCGCACGCGCACCAGCGCCCCCTTCGCCGGGCGCATCGCGTCGCTCAAGGTCGTCCCCGGCCAGTGGGTGCGGCAGGGAGACGAGCTGATGACCATCGTCTCCCTGAACCCCATCCGCGTCGAGGTCCAGGTGCTGGAGAGCGAAATCGCGCACCTCACGCCCGGGCGGACGGCGAACGTGAGCTTCGCGGCCTTCCCGGGCGAGACCTTCACCGGGCGCGTGCAGACCATCAACCCCATCGTCGAGAGCGGCACCCGCACGGCGCGCGTCACCGTGCTGGTGGACAACCCCGGCGGCCGCATCCTTCCCGGCATGTACGCCCGCGTCTCGCTGCAGGCGCAGCGCTACGCCGACCGGGTGATGGTGCCGCGCAGCTCCATCCTGGAGCGCGACCGCCGCAGCATGCTCTTCGTCTACGAGCCCGGGCAGCGCGACGGCCTGGCGAAGTGGCGCTACGTGACCACCGGCCTGCAGAACGAGACGATGGTGGAGATCCTCTCGCACGGCGTGGAGACGGACAGCGTGAGGGCCGGCGAGATCGTGCTCACCGACGGCCATTACACGCTCATCCACGACGCCCGCGTGCGGCTGGTGGACGATGCGAAGGAGGAGGGCGGACGGCCGCAGTGAGTGCGGGAGTGCGTCCAGGTACACGACCCGAAAGTTCGAAAGTGCGAAAGTTCGGAGGTTCGCGCGAATAACCGGGCTCCGCGCCTGAGCGAGTAAACTCGCCGCTACGACTGCGGAAAGCCCCGCAAACTGCGCGGGGCTTCGATGGGCCGGCGTTCGCGCGCGTGCTCGCAGCGTTGCTGACCGCGAAGGCGGACATCGTGAAGTGCCAGCCGCGGTTTCTACCGCCGGGCGGGGGGGGTGGCTGCGCGCCTCCCGGCCCATGCCCGCGCCGACGCGATCAATCACCGGCCGGTGCCGCCGATCCGACGCAGCGCATTGAATTGAACGCTGTGTGACGTTTCATCCCCTCTCCCAATTGCGGGAGAGGGTGCGAGCCCGGGCGAGCGGGTGAGAGCCCGTTCGCGACCCGTCCCGCGATCTCTTTTTCCAGGTTCTGACCCGCGCATGACCCGCAACCGATCCGCCGTCCTGCTCGCCCTGCTGCTGGCTGCCCCCGCCCTGAACGCGCAGGACGCGCCGCAGGGGGAGCCGCTTTCGCTGGAGCAGGCGCAGCGCACCGCCCGCGAGAACAACCCGCAGTACCGCCGCGCCCTCACCGAAGTCGCCACGGCCGAGGCGGACGTGCGCCGGGCCCGCGGCGCCTTTCTGCCGGAGCTGAACCTGGCGGTGGGCACCGGCGGCAGCTACCGCCGCCAGCTCACGGGCATCGACCCGTTCGGCAACGTGCAGCGCCGCGACACGGCCGTGGAAACCAACGGCAGCGACATGCGGCAGACCCTTTCCCTCAGCAACCTGAGCCTCTTTGACGGCGGGCAGCGGCGCCGCGACCTGCGCGCCGCCCGGGCGGGCGAGCAGGTGGTGGCCGCGCGCGTGGCGGGCGAGGAGATTCGCGTGGAGGCCGAGGTGGAGCGGCGCTACTGGGAGTCGGTGCGCGCCGACCGCGTCATCCGCCTGGAAGAGGACCTGCTCGAGGCCGCGCGCGACCGCCTGGAGATCACCCGGGCGCTGGTGCGCGTGGGCGTGCGCGGGCCCATCGACGTGCTGGGCCAGGAGGTGGTCGTCGCCGAGCAGGAGCAGGCGCTGGAGCGCGCCCGCGGCGACGCCCGCAAGGCGCAGCTGGACCTGCGCCAGGCCATGGGCGTCATCCAGGGCGGATGGCTCCGGCTGACGGACGAGCCGCCGGCCATGTTCGATCCCGCCACGCTCGATGCCGGCGCGCTGGTGGCCGCCGCCGTCTCCGCGCACCCGCGCATCCAGCGGGTAGACTTTTCCGTGCGCCAGGCGGACGAGCGCTTCGGCTCCGCCCGCGCCGCGCGGCTGCCGCGCCTGACCCTGGGCGCCAGCGTCGGGCGCGACCAGCGCTACAGCGACTACGGCGGCGTGGTGGACCTGAACCCGCTGGACCAGAACGCGGGGTTCACCCTGAACCTGCAGGTGCCGCTCTTCAGCGGCTATCGCACTTCGTACAACATCCAGTCCGCCCGCGCCGCCCGCGACGCCGCCGCCGAGGACGCCCGCGGCGAGCGCGTCACGCTGGAGCGCGAGGTGCGCGGCGCCCTGGTGGACCTGGACAACGCCTACCGCGCCGCCCGCCTGGCCGAGCGCACGCTGGAGCTCAACCGCCAGCGGCTGGAGCTGGCCCAGGAGCAGTACCGCGTGGGCGCGCTCACGCAGAACGACCTGACGGACGCGGTGGAGCGCGCCGCCCGCGCCGAGCGCGACGCCCTGCGCGCCCGCTTCGAGTTCGCCACGGCGCTGGCCACGCTCGAGGAGCGCGCCGGCGGCTCCGTTCGCCCGTGACCGCCGCCCCCGCCCTCTTCCGCCTGCCGTAAGCCATGTCGCTCCCGCGCGTCGCCATCTCGCGGCCGGTGGCCGTGGCCATGTTCTTCCTGGGGGTGGTCTTCCTGGGGCTGCTCTCCTTCGTGCGGCTCCCCATCGACCTCCTTCCCGACGTAGCCTACCCGCGGCTGGTCGTCTACACCACGGACCAGGGCGCCGCCCCGGCCGAGGTGGAGCGCTTCATCACCGAGCCCGTCGAACAGGCCATCAGCACCGTCCCCGGCGTGCAGGGGGTGGAGAGCGTGACCCGCGAGGGGGCGTCGCTGGTCACCGCGCGCTTCGCGTGGGGCACGGACATGGAGTTCGCGGCGCTCAACGTCCGCGAAAAGCTCGACAACATCCGCGACAACCTGCCCGAGCGCTCCACCCGCCCCGTCGTGCTGCGCACCGATCCGCGCAGCGAGCCCATCATGGCGCTCAGCGTGGCCGGCGGGCGCGACCTGCCCGGGCTCAAGGAGCTCTCGGAGCTCGTCTTCAAGCGGCGGCTGGAGCAGATCGACGGCGTGGCCCTGGCGCAGGTGACGGGCGGGGTGGAGCGCGAGATTCACGTGGAGGTGGATCCCCGCGCGCTGGAGAGCTTCGGGTTCACCGTGCAGGACGTGTCGCAGGCGCTCAGGGACGCCAACGCCCAGGCGCCGGGGGGGACGATCCGCCGCGGGCGCTACCGGTACTCGCTGCGCACGCTGGGCGAGCTGCAGGGGGTGGAGGAGATCGCCGCCGTTCCGCTGCGCAAGGCGGGCGCGGGGGCGGACAGCACGGGCGCGCGGGTGCTGATGCGCGATGTGGCGCGGGTGTCGGACGGCTTTCGCGAGCGCGAGTCGCTGGCCCGCTACAACGGCCAGGAGGCCGTGGGGCTGATGGTCTTCAAGAACGCGGACGCCAACACCGTCCGCGTGGCCCGGGAGGTCGATCGCGTGCTGGCGCAGCTGGGGCGCGAGTACCCGGACGTGAAGGTGGACGTGGCCATGAGCCAGGCCGGCTTCATCTCCGACGCGCTCACCAACGTGGTGCAGGAGGTGATCCTGGGCGGCGTCCTGGCCTTCCTGGTCCTCTTCCTCTTCATGCGCGAGGTGCGCTACCCCGTTGCCATCGCGCTGGCCATCCCCATCTCGCTGATCGCCACCTTCGCCATGATGCAGGCGGCGGGCGTGTCGCTCAACATCCTGTCGCTGGGCGGGATGGCGCTGGGCGTGGGCCTGCTGATGGACAACTCCATCGTGGTGCTGGAGAACATCTTCCGGCACCGCGAGCTGGGCCTGCGCGCCCGCCTGGCCGCCGCCGCCGGGGCGGAAGAGGTGCAGCGCGCCATCACCGCCTCCACGCTCACCACCATCGCCGTCTTCGGTCCCATCGTCTACGTGGAGGGCGTCGCGGGCGAGCTGCTGGGCGCGCTGGCGCTGACCGTCGCCTTCTCCCTCCTCGCGTCCATCCTGGTCGCCGTCACTCTCCTTCCCGCCATGGCGGCGCGGTGGGAGGGGGAAACGAAGAAGGTGGGGACGGGTCGGATCGCCCGCGTCTTCAACCCCCTGCTGGACGGCTTCGACCGCGGGTTCGGGCGGTTCGCGGCGCTGTACGAGCGGACGCTGCACGCGGGGATGGCGCACCGCGGGCGGACGATGGGCGTCGCCTTCGCGCTGCTGGCCGTGGGGATCCTGGTCGGGATCTCGCTCGACCGGAGCGTGCTGCCGGAGGTGGACCAGGGGCAGTTCCGGCTGCGGATGGAGCTGCCGCAGGGGACGCCGCTGGAGCGTACCGCGCAAGAGACGGCGCGGCTGGAGACGCTGCTCGCGGCCGACCCCGCCGTGGCGGCCACCTTCACCCGCGTCGGCCGGCAGATCGCGGTGGCGGGGATGGACGACCGCGGGAGCGGGCTGAACACCGCCGTGGTGGACGTGCGGCTGAAGGAGGGGGAGGGGACGGCGGACGCGCTGGAGCGGCTGGCGCCCGGGCTGCGGACCTTTCCCGCCGGAGCAGTGACGGTGGAGGCGGGGCAGGCGACGGCGCTGGGCAAGCTGCTGGGCGGCGGCGAGGCCGACCTGGCCGTGCGCGTGCGCGGCGAGGACCTGGACGGGGCCATGGCGTACGCCACCGCCGCGCAGCGCCGGCTGGCGGGCGAGCCCACCCTGCGCAACGTGCGGGTGGGGTCGGAGATGGGGCAGCCGGAGATGCGGGTGGAGATCGACCGCGAGCGCGCCGCCGCCTTCGGCGTGGACCCGGCCCGGATCGCGTCGACGGTGCAGGACTACATGCAGGGCGACGTGGCCACGGACCTGGTGGAGTTCGACCGCAAGGTGCCCATCATCGTGCGCCTGCCCGAGGAGGCGCGGTGGAGCGCGCAGACGCTGGAGCAGCTGACGGTGGACGGCGTGCCCCTGCGCGAACTGGTGCGCGTGTTCGACGCCGCCGGCCCCGCGGAGATCCGGCGCATCGACCAGTCGCGCGTGGTCACCGTCCACGCGGACGTGGCGTCCGGCGGGGTGGACGCGGCCGTGGCCACCGTGCAGAACGCGCTCTCCGCCACCCCCGTTCCGCACGGCCTGCGGGTGGAGATCGGCGGCGAGAACGAGGAGATGCGCAAGGGCTTCCGCGACCTGGCTTTCGCCTTTCTCCTGGCCGTCCTCCTGGTCTACATGCTGCTGGCGGCGGAGTTCGAGTCGCTGCTCCTTCCCTTCATCGTCCTCCTGGCCGTCCCCCTGGCCGCCGTGGGCGCGACGCTGGCGCTGTGGGTCACGGGGGCGGGGATCAACACCATGTCGCTCATCGGCATGGTGATCCTGGTGGGCATCGTGGACAACGACGCGGTGGTCAAGGTGGACTTCATCAACCAGGCGCGAAAACGGGGGATGGCGCGCCGGGAGGCCATCTTTGCCGCCGGTCACGCGCGAATGCGGCCCATCGTGATGAACACCATCACCGCCATGCTGGGGCTGCTCCCCATGGCGCTGGGGGTCGGCCCGGGCGCGGAGCTGCAGGCGCCGCTGGCCATCGCCGTGTTCGGCGGCCTCCTTTCCGCGACGGCGCTGACGCTGGTGGTGATCCCCGTCGCGTACGACCTGCTGGACGACGCGGGCGAACGCATTCGCGGCTGGTTCGGCCGCCCCGCCCCCGCGCGCCCGGAGCCGGAGGTGAAGGTGCCCGCCGGCCTGGCCGGGGCGGACTGAGAGGGGGTTGAAAATTTCTCCCCGGCACGATGTCAGCCTGGGGGAGCTGCCGCGCAAGTCCTTGTCCGGTGCACGATCTACGGCGGAGACCGAAGGGCCTTCGCCGGCAAAGCGACGAGCCCGTTTCGGTGGCGAGAGACCGGGACTTCGCTTCGCGGACAGGGTCCTTCGGTCGCGCCGAATAGCGTTGGGCACGGTGGAACTCCGTGCGGGCGCTCCCTGAGGATGACGTCACCTGATTCAGAAAGGGATTCGGGCGAGGTCTGTCGAGGGGGGCGTGGCACCAGCACGGGTGAGTAGATCCGCGTCTGCACCTGTGGGACGTACGGGGCGACTCCGTGCGCGCGAGCTTCTTCAGTCCCCTGCGCAACGCGCGCAACCGCAGCGTCGCCTACGTGACGGGATGGGCCAAGGCGTCGGTGCGGGGCGATACGATCGCGGTGGTCTTCGCGACCAGCGACACCGTCTACTTCTATTCGCGGGCGGGTCGCCCCCTGGGGCAGGTCCCCGTTCCCTCCGGGTACTTCCGGCACGGGCCCGCGGAGGGGCCGCGAAGAACCGTCGCTGATCCGGCGGAGAAGGCGCGCTGGATGAGCCGGTTCGACTTCGCGGAGGCCGTGTACTGGCTCGCGGACGGAACGCTCCTGGTGGCGTACCAGAGCGTGGACCCGGATCGAGCGCTGGAGCGCAATCGCCACCTGGTCCGGATGACCCGATCGGGAGAGCTGTTGTTCGAAACCCGCGACGGACCGCGCCTCCTGGAAGTGGACGGCGGGACGAGTACGCTGGTCTTCGTTCATCCAGACGCGGAGGTTCCGGATCGATGGGCCCTCGGGCGCGTGCGGCGGTAATCGTCACCATGGCGGCGGCCCTCGGGGGGTGCACGCCACCGGGTCCACCCCTGTCCCGGGGGGATGCCGTCCCGGAAAGCTGGCTGACCGGCGCGCCGGCGACGGCGGACTCGCAGGTCGTGCTGGTGTGGCTGTTCCGCACCGCGGACTGTCTCACCTGCCAGTCCCTCGACTACGCCATCCGCCGCATTCAGGCCGGGGGCGATGCCCCACCGTTCGCGGCCGTTCACGTGGGGCGCACCGACGGGGAAAGCGTGCCCCGCCACTTCTTTCGCGGCAGGCGGATCCGTGTGGCGAGCCTGGTCACCGTCTCGCCGGGCGAGTTTCGAGGGGCCGCCGGCAGTACGCCGCTCCCCGCGCTGCTGGTCACCCGGGGACGGCGCGTGGCCTGGACCAGTGCCCTTCCGCGAGGCGTCACCACCGCGGAGCAGCTGGACAGCCTGATTCAGGACGTACGCGGTGCGGTCGCGGCGGGGGGAACCTCCGTGCCGCCGCGGGGCAGTCGTGATCGACGGTGATCACGGGCGCGGGAGCACGCGGTCTACACTCATTCCCGGAGGATTGGCCCATGAAGCGCATTCGTGGCACACTCCTGGGCACGGCGACGGCGCTTGCCGCCGCGGCCTTCCTTACAGAGCCGGCCCTGAACCCCGCGCGGCAGGCGGAGGCCGAGCTGTGGCAGGAGCGCTGGGGCACGGAAGGAATTACGTGCGAGGGCTGCTGCGGAGGCCCCGACACCTTCTGCTGCAACATCGGCGCGCCCTGCAAGTACGTGTACCAGACCTGAGGGCAGGTTGGCCGGCCCGGGCCACGCCGCTGCGCCCGGTGCCGGGTTCGTTTGAACGTTTGATGCCGCACCTCGCGCCCGG
Organism: Longimicrobium sp.; assembly: GCA_036259455.1. Lineage (GTDB taxonomy): Bacteria > Gemmatimonadota > Gemmatimonadetes > Longimicrobiales > Longimicrobiaceae > Longimicrobium. Next base: position 9,994 of record DATABT010000729.1, read on the forward strand.
ACACGTTCCATGCACCCCCGGCACGTCCGCCCGTCCGTAATGCACCAGCGCGGTGACTGGATCCGCCATGCGCGGCGGGCGGTGCTCACCGCGGCGTTGGCCTTGAGCTCCGGCTGCGGCGCGCAGGCGGCCCAGGAAGCTGTTCTTCCGCATGGCGCCCGCGTACGGTTCCAGGCATTGTCGGGTCGGGCGACGTGGGAAACGGGGGTGGTGGGAACCACCTCGCGGTGTACGGTGGTTCTGGTGCCCGATTCGTGGAGCCGGCCCTCGCGCTTCCGCGCGGTGTTCGTTGATTCTCTCCACGCGTTGCGGATCAGCACGCGGTTCAACGGGCTCCCGGGCCCGGACGGCTCTCCGGGCGTCTACGAGTTTTCCGCGGATACGGCGGGAGAGGCGTGGACCGAGATGCCGATTGCGTCCGTTCGCGCGCGCTACGGCGGATGCTCGCCGTGACCGCGGGCAACCTTTCCTACGGAGTGCGTTTCCAATCGTCCACTCGTCCTTTCCCCTGAACCTGCCGGCGACATGATCGAATGGAATCTTCTCACGCGCGGAGAATCGCGGGTGCCACCGCCTGTGGGCGCGATGACGGCGATTCTCCTGCTTTCGCTGGCCGCGTGTGGCGGGGACGCGCGCGCGGCGGGGCCGATGGTCCGCGACAGCGCGGGAATTCAGATCGTGCAGAACGACGCGCCTGCGTGGAAGAAGGGGCAGGAGTGGCGCGTCTCCGCGGAGCCCCTGCTGGACGTGGGCGTCGTGGACGGCGAGGCCGCATACCAGCTGGACGACGTGGCCGGGGTGGTTCGGCTCTCCGACGGGCGCATCGTGGTGGCAGACGGCGGATCGCACGAGCTTCGCTTCTTTTCGCCCGAGGGGAAGCACCTGGTTAGCGCCGGGCGCGAGGGCGGCGGGCCGGGCGAGTTCCAGCGCATCAGCTGGATCGGCGCGGCGCCGGGCGACTCGGTGCTGGCATTTGACTCGCAGGCGTCGCGCATTTCCGTGTTTGCCTCCGACGGCACCTTTGCGCGCGCGTTCGCCCCCGCGGGGCTGCACGCGTTCGCCGGCGTGGAGGCGGCCATCGGCGGCGCGCTGCTCATGACGCCGGGCTTTGACCCCGAAACGATGGATCTGCGCGCCGAGGGCGAGTACCGCGACACCGCCGTCTGGCTGCGGGTGCCCCTTTCGGGCGAAGCCGCGCGCGAGGTGTCGCGCCGACCCGGGTTGGAGATGTTCTTCAGCAAGGGCGGCGGCATGTACATCACCGAACCGGTGGTGTTCGGGCGCGGGCTGTACGTGGCCGGCGGCCCCGACGGCTACTACGCCGCGGCCAGCGACCGCTGGGAAGTAGAGCACCGCGGGCCCGACGGCGCGCTGCGTCGGCTCATCCGCCGCGTCCACGAGCCGCGCAAGGTCACGCAGGCGGACGTGGACGCGTACTTCCAGGGCCAGAGGACGATGGACCTTTCGCAGATGCCACCGGACATGCGGGCGCGGTTCGCCGAAAAGCAGCGCACGCAGCGCGAGCGCGTACCCCGCCGCGCCACCCTCCCCGCGTTCGCGCAGCTGCTGCTGGACGGCGCGGGGAACCTCTGGGTGCGCGACCCGCGCCCGGACGAAGAACAGCCGCACCGCTGGTCCGTGTTCGACAGCGACGGGCAGTGGCTGGGGACGGTGCAGACGCCGCCTGCACTGATGGTCCGGCAGATCGGCACGGACTGGATCCTGGGGACGGAACAGGACGAACTCGAGGTGGAGCACGTCCGCTTGTATCGACTCGAGAAATCGGCGGCGGACTGAGCGCCACCGCGCCGATGCGGGCCGAAGTGCGCTCGCCTGTGGTGTGTGGCGGGTGCGGTCGAGGGCATCCGCGGCTGGTCGGCGGACTGACGGTTTCCTTTCATCCACCGGAACCGGAAAGGCGGCTCCATGCGGAAGCGGATGCTCACGGGGATGTGCGTTGTGCTCGGGACATCGGCGGCGTGCGGGGGCGATGCCCGCGCGGCGGGACCCGCCGTGCGCGACAGCGCCGGGATCACCATCGTGCAGAACGACGCGCCTGCGTGGAAGAAAGGGCAGGAGTGGCGCGTCTCCGCGGACCCCCTGCTGGACGTGGGCGAGGCGGAGGGCGATCCCAACGAGCAGTTCGCGCGAGTGACGGACGCGCTGCGGCTCTCCGACGGCACGCTGCTGGTCGGCGACGGCCAGGCGAACGAGATCCGCGCCTTCGACGCGCAGGGGAAGTACCTGCGCACCGTGGGCCGCAAGGGCGGCGGGCCGGGCGAGTTCACCGGCCTGTTCGGGATGCACCTGCTTCCCGGCGACACCGTCGCGGCCTACGACTACCAGTCCAACCGGCTCTCCTTCTTCTCCCCGTCGGGCGCGCTGGCGCGCAGCGTGACCCTGCGTGAGATGAACGGCAAGCTGCCGCCGCGCCCGATCGGGATCTTCAGCGACGGGCGCATCCTGGTGACGCCGCTGTACGATCCCAACTTCAAGGACAGCTCCAAGCCGGTCCGTGACACCGCCGTGCTGGCCGTCTTCTCCGCCGCGGGGACGCAGGCGGCGTCGCTGGGGAGCGTTCCCGGCGACGAGACGGTGACCATCACCGGCGGCACCGGCAACAACCGGATGATGCTGCGCAGCACGCCGCCCTTCGGCCTCTCCACCTCGTTCGGCGTGCACGGCACGCGGCTGCTGATCGGTGATCCCGTGCGCTACGAGCTGGTGGAGCGCCGCCCGGACGGCACCGTCGCCCGCCTGATCCGCCGCAGCGGCGAGCGCGAGCCGGTTACGCAGGCGGACCGCGACGCTTACCTGGAGCGCCAGGGCGAGGGGATGAACGACGCGCGCTTCCGCCCGCTGCACGAGCAGCTGGAAAAGCAGACCGTCTTTCCCGAGCGCAAGCCGTTCTTCACCGGGCTGGTGATGGACGCGGCCGGCAACGCCTGGGTGCGGCGCCCCTCCGCGCCGGAGACCGAGGCGCCGTGGGACGTGTTCGATCCGGAAGGCCGCCTGCTGGGGACGGTGACGACGCCCGCGGGCTTCCGGGTGACGCAGATCGGCGAGGACTTCATCGTCGGCACCTGGGAGGACGAGATGGACGTCCCCCACGTGCGCATCCACCGCCTGGAGAAGCCGGCCGCGCGATGATGCCCACGCCGATGATGCCCACACCCCGCCGATGATCCGCTTCTCCATCCACCGCCCGGTCGCCGTGGGGATGCTGTACGCGGCGCTGGCCCTGCTGGGCGTGGCGTCGTGGCTCAACGTGCCCGTGGAACTGCTGCCCGAGACGGAGCTGCCGCGGCTGCGCATCACGGCGCAGTGGCCGGGCGCCTCGCCCGAGGTCACGGAGGCGTTCCTCACCTCGCCCATCGAGGCGGCGGTGCAGCAGGTGCGCGGGGTGGAAAAGGTCACCAGCACCTCGCAGGAGGAGCGTGGCGTCATCGAGGTGCAGTTCGGGCGCGAGGCGGACATGGACTTTGCGCGGCTGGAACTGAGCGAGCAGCTGGCCGCGCTGGACGAGAACCTTCCCGAAGGCGCGCTCCGTCCGATCGTGGAGCCCTACGTGCCGGAGGAATTCCAGGAACAGAGCCGCCCCTTTCTGCGCTACACGCTCACGGGCCCGTTCACCACGGAGGCGCTGCGGACGCTGCTGAACGACGTCGTCGCGCCGGAGCTGCGGCAGGTGGAGGGCGTGGCGGACGTGCAGGGGTACGGCGGGCGCGACCGTGTGCTGGAGGTGGCGCTGGACGAGCAGCGGATCCTGGCGCTGGGGCTGCTGCCGGAAACGGTCCGGCAGAGGGTGCAGGCGCTGGACGACGTGCGCGAGGCGGGGACGGTGCGCCGCGGGGGGATGGTGTACACGCTGGCCATCCGCGAGAGCGCCGAAAGCGCCGCGCGCATCCGCCGGCTGCCGCTGCTGACGGACAGGGGGCGCATCGTCCGGCTGCAGGACGTAGCCGTGGTGCGCGACACGTACGAGGAGCCGCGCGCCTTCTACCGCATCGACGGGCAGCCCGCCGTCTCGTTCCAGGTGGTGAAGGAGATCGGGACCAACGTGGTGGAGGTGGCGGACGCGGCCAGGGCGCGGTTGGCGGCCGTGGAGCCGCGCCTTCCCGGCGGCGCGCGGCTGATCCTGGACGACGACGAGAGCGAGGCCGTGCGCACCCAGCTGACGGACCTGCGCGGGCGCGCGGCGTCGTCGGCCCTCATCGTCTTCGTCGTCCTCTTCTTCTTTCTCCGCTCCTTCCGCTCGGCGGCCATCGTCTTCAGCAGCATCGCCTTCGCGGTGCTCATCACGCTCAACCTCATCTACTTCGGCGGATTGACGCTGAACGTGCTGACGCTGATGGGGCTGGCGATGGGGTTCGGGCTCATCATCGACAACGCGGTGGTGGTGCTGGAGAACGTCTTTCGCCACGCGCGGACGGCGCCGGACGCGGAAGCGGCGGCGGAGCGCGGCGCGCGGGAGATGGTGCTCCCCGTGCTGGCCGCCACGCTGACGACCATCATCGTCTTCATCCCCTTCATCTACCTGCAGGGCGAGCTGCGGCTGTTCTACGTGCCGCTGGCCATCGTCGTCGGCTTCACCAACCTGGCGTCGCTGCTGGTGACCTTCTCCTTTACGCCGGCGCTGGCCGGGCGGCTGCTGGGGAGCCGGGTGCGGAGGCTGAAGGAGCGGGCGCGGACCGAGCGGACGCCGCTGTACACGCGCGTGTACGCGTCGCTCGTGGGCGCCACGCTGCGGCACCCGTGGGTCGCGGTGGCGGCGTCGGTCCTTGCGCTGGCGGGAAGCGGGTACCTGTTCGACAAGTACGTTACGCGGGGGACGGTGTGGCGGCCCTGGTACGAGGAGGACTCGTACATCCGCATCAACTTCGACCTGCCGCGCGGCGAGGAGCTGGAGCGCACGGACGAGCTGGTGCGGTACTTCGAACAGCGGCTCAAGCAGCTGCCGGAGGTCTCCCGCTTTACCACCAACGTCTACCCGCAGGCGGCGATGATGCGGGTGGAGTTCCCGGATTCGCTGCAGGAGACGTCGGTGCCGCTGTCGGTAAAGGAGCAGCTGGAGGCGTACAGCCACCAGTACGGCGGCGCGGAGGTGCGGGTGTACGGGTACGGGCCGTCGTTCTACGGCGGGGGCTCGTCGCCGCCCAATTACAGCATTCAGGTGCTGGGCTACAACTACGAGAAGGTGCGCGAGATCGCGGAGGACCTGGGGCGCCGGCTCACGGGCTTCTCGCGCATCCAGGAGGTGGACACCAACTCGTCGGGCGCCTGGTACGAGCGCGACAAGGCCACGGAGGTGGTGCTGAACGTGGACCGCCCGGCGCTGGCGGCCCACGGGCTCACGGCCAGCGAGGTGGTGGGCCGGGTGAACGCGGCGGTGGGGCGCAGCGGGCAGCGCGGCTTTCTGCGCGTGGGCGACGAGGAGGTGCGCTTTGCCGTGGCGCTGGACGGCCACCAGCGGCTGGACGTGCAGGAGCTGCAGCAGCTTCCCATCCCCACGCGCGGCGGGGGTGCGGTGCGGCTGGCGGACGTGGCGCGCGTGGGCGAGCGCGAGGTGCTCAGCCGCATTGTCCGCGAGGACCAGCAGTACCAGCGCAGGGTGAGCTACGAGTTCCGCGGCCCCAACAAGCTGGGCGACAAGGTGCACGAGGCGGTGATGAAGACCACGCGGGTGCCGCCCGGCTACACGCTGGTGGGGCGCGAGGAGTGGAAGTGGTCGGACGACGAGCGGCGGCAGATCTACGGCGTGCTGGCCGTCTCGCTCATCCTGGTCTTCATGGTGACGGCCGCGCTCTTCGAGTCGCTGCGCCAGCCGCTGTGCGTGCTGCTCACGGTGCCCATGGCGCTGATCGGCGTGTTCCTGACCTTCTTCTTCACCGGCGCCAGCTTTACCCGCGAGGCGTTCATCGGGGTGATCATGATGGGCGGCGTGGTGACCAACAACGCCACGCTGCTGGTGGACCACGTGAACCAGCTGCGGCGAGCGGGCGGACTGCCCCTGTACGACGCGGTACTGCGCGGCACGCTGGAGCGGGTGCGCCCCATCCTGATGACCAGCGCGGTGACCATCCTGGGCCTGCTGCCGCTGGTGGTCGCCAGCGAGGCGGCGGACGCCAACATCTGGAACGCGCTGGGCTACGCGCTGCTGGGCGGCCTGGCGAGCTCCACGGTGCTGGTGCTGACGGTGACGCCCGCGCTGTACCTGCTCTTCGAGCGCGGGCCGGACCGCAGGCGTTCGCGCGTTTCCGAGGCTGCTTCGGAGCCCGCATAGCTCTTCCGCCCGTTCAACGAGAGGACGCGGAGAAAATGGGAGAGGACGCGGTGGGGTCCGGGTGCGTCTCCGCGTCCTCTTCTCGTCTGCTCCAGCCAGGCGGAGAAAACCTCTCCGCGATACCGACTTGCCACGTGAACCGGATTGCCTGATCCCTTCGAGCGAAAAAACGGCCATGTCATTGATGCGCTTCGTGCTGGACGACGGAACGGAGGTGGAGGTGGAGGCGGAGCCCGGCGTTCAGGGCGCGCCTTACGGGAGCGTGCCGCGCGGACCCGTGGAGCGCGGTGCGGTGGAGCGGGGTCCCGCGCCGGTGGAGCGGGCTCAGCGCTCGTTCGAGGAGGCGCTGGGCGTGGTCAAGAGGACCGTGGGGGCCGCCGTCCGCGAGATGCGTGACGCCTTTCCCGAGCGCCCCGACGAGCTGGAGGTGGAGTTCGGGATCAAGGCTTCGCTGGAAGCCAACGGGCTCATCCTGGCCAAGGCCGCCGGCGAAGCCTCCTTCGTCGTCAAGGCGGTGTGGAAGAAGCCGTCGGCTGGCGAGTGATTATGATCACGGAGGGAACGAAGAGCCGCGCAGGACTCCCCTGTTCCTCTACGTGATCCAGATCCGGGAAAACTTCATCTCACGCAGAGCAGCAGAGAAGCAGGGGATCCGTCTCTGTTCCTCTGCCTCTCCGCTTCTCTGCGTGCAAGTCTTTTTTCGTTTTTGTGGATCGGTGGGTACAAGCGGAAAGGACGCGGAGCGGCTCGAAAGCCCCTCCGCGTCCTCTTTTTCTCTTCAGGCCCGGTGCAAACGATCGCGCACCGAGCGGCATCACACCTCCACTTCCGTGACGCCGGCCTGGTAGGAGGCCAGCAGGCGGTCCAGGCGCGGGCGCGAGATGCCCAGGATGCGGGCCGCGCGGCTCTTGTTGCCGCTGGTGTGCGCCAGCACCCGCTCCACGTGGCGGCGCTGCGCCTGGGCCAGGGTGCCGATCTCGTCCTCGCCCGCCCCGGAATCCGCCGCGCCCTTGCCGTTGAGCCCCTGCAGCGCGAAGTGCTCCGGGCTAAGCGCGGGGCCGTGGGCCAGCACCACGGCGCGGGTGATGGCGTTCTCCATCTCCCGCACGTTCCCCGGCCACGCGTGCTCCTGCAGCAGCTGCATCACGCGCGGCGGGATGATGCGCACGTCCTTCCCCAGCTCCCGCGCGGCGCGGGCCAGCAGGTGCTCCGCCAGGATGGGAATGTCTTCCTTGCGCTCCCGCAACGGGGGAAGGTTGATCTCCACCACGCGCAGGCGAAAGTACAGGTCCTCGCGGAACTGCCCCTGGCGGATGAGCTCCTCGACGGGCCGGTGCGTGGCGGCGATCACCCGCGCCTGCGTCTTGCGCGGCCGCTCGCTCCCCACGGGGTAGAACTCGCGGGACTGCAGGACGCGCAGGAGCTTGGCCTGAAACGAGGGGGTGGTGTCGCCGATCTCGTCCAGAAAGATGGTGCCGCTCCCCGCCAGCTCGAACTTGCCCCGCCGGTCGCCCAGCGCGCCCGTGAACGCGCCCTTCACGTGGCCGAACAGCTCGCTTTCCAGCAGCGACTCGGCCAGGGCGGTGCAGTTGATGGCCACGAAGGGCTCGCCGCTCCACGGGGAGTAGTTGTGGATGGCGCTGGCCACCAGCTCCTTGCCCGTCCCCGTCTCGCCGCGGATGAGCACGGGGGTGCGCGAAGACGAAAGCATGCCGATGAGCTTGTAGATCTCGATCATCTGCGGCGAGCGGCCCACGCCCGCGTCCAGCTTTTCCGGCGCGGGGGCGCCCTCCGGCGCGGAGGCGCCGCGGCGGCGCGACGCGCGGTCGCGCAGGCACCGGTTGACGACCAGCTCCAGCTGGTCCAGGTCCACCGGCTTGACCAGGTAGTCGTACGCCCCGTTGCGGATGGCGCCGATGGTGGTGCGCATGTCCTCGTAGCCGGTGATGACGATCACGTCCACTTCCGGCATCCCCTTGTTGACGGCCTCCAGCAGCTCCAGGCCGCTCATGCCGCCCATCTGCACGTCCGTCAGCACCACGTCGGGGCGGTACTCGTGCAGCATGCCCAGCGCCTCTTCGGCGCTGCCGGCGGTGCGCACCTCGAAGTTGGCGCGCAGAAAATGGAACTCCAGCGCCACCAGGATGGCGGGATCGTCGTCGACGAGAAGAAGCTTTCGGCTCACGGGAGGGGCGAGGTAGGGGTGTCCGGACCGGTGTGGGGGGAGCCGGCGCACGTACCCGCGTGCGGCGCAAGCCCCGCACCGTCGCGCCATCAGCCGAAAATCCGCGCCGCCAGACGCTTTTCGCGATTTTCGTCCGCGCGGGACGCGGGGGCCGGACGCAACGGAACGTTGCATCTGCAACGGTTTGTTGCAAGATATATAGGATGACGTAAGAGGTGGAGGATGGAATCCACCGTGTCGGCATCCGTTTGTCTCCGCGCGGCGCATGTTCCCGTCCGGGAACGGACCGGGTTCCGGATCGGGAACATCCGGCGCGGCGGGACACGCCTGTTCACTCCGCGCACCCCGCCGTGGCGACGTCGCGAGATTGGCGCGAGAGGTGCGTCCTTCCCGCGCGTCCCGGCGGGTGCGCAGCGTCCGCACACCCGGAGCGCGCGACCGGGCGCCGATCGCCGCTCCCTTCGCGGCGGACGGGCGGTGCCGGGGTAACGCGGACGAGGAACGCGCGGGTAAACGGGTGATTATGCCGGGCGTGGGGCGCCGGGGGGAAACCGCCCCGCGGGTGCGGGACGGCTCCCCCGGAACGACCCCGGGACGGGTGGCGTCAGCCGACGCACCAGGTCGGACGGATGCGCGGGCTCACGTTGCCCCGGTTCCGCCCCGGGCCCACGGTGCCGGGCGCCTTCTCGTTCGCCTGGTCGGGAAGCTCGATCTCCAGTTCGTTGGGCGGGGGCGTGTAGAACTGGCAGCAGCCGCTGGCGCAGGCCATCCACCCGTAGCTGCCGCCGCCGTTGTCGTCGTCCTCGTCGTCATCGTCGTGGCTCTGGTTGGAGGGCGTCGCGCGGCTGCGCCACTGGGCCGCGGCGTGCGTACCCCTCGACCCGTCCTGGCAGTAGTAGAACTGCCAGTCGCCGGCGGGGGCCTGGGCGGCCAGCCCGGTGGCCTTGTCCCGGTAGGTGACGATGACCGAGCCCGAGTCGCCGCTGACGAAGAGCGCCAGGGTGTCTCCCGTCTGCAGCGAGGGCCAGCCGTTCTGGGCCTGGAAGTTTCCGGCGAGCAGGAAGATGCCCAAAAAGGAGGTGTCCTGCGGCTGCAGCGTCGCCGGGGTGGCGCCGCAGGTGGCGGTGTTGGCCTGGATCACCAGCGCGACGGAGTCGCAGTCCGTGCACAGCTGAATGACCGTGGTGTCGCTGTTCTTTCCGTTGACGGGAAAGGCGGCGCCCTGCGCCTTCATGGAGTTGGCCAGCGCCTGCCACGGCCCCCGGAGAAGCGCCGCGGTGGCTTTGGGCGGGTTGGGGGGGCAGCGCGGCGGCGCGCCCGCCGAGTCCTGGACGGCCAGGGCCTCCGTGCGGGCCGCGTCGTCCGAGGCCTTCGCGTCGTCCCCGGCGTCTCCGCCGCCGCAGGCGCACAGCGCCAGGGCGAGCAGGAGCATGGATCCCGGGCGCGCGGCCCGGGCACGGTGGAATCGTGGTGCTTGCATGATGGTGCTGCCTTGATTGGGGGATGGGTACGGGGAGCCGCCTCGCGTCCGCGGGACGGCTCCGGACCGCGCGGCGGCGGTCAGCGGGGGAGGCACCAGGTCGGGCGCACGCCCAGCCGGGCGTTGCCCTGGTTGCGCCCCGGGCCTACGGTGTCACGCGCCCTGGGATTGGCCTGGTCGGGAAGCTCGACGATGGGGTTGGGCGGGGGCGTATAGAACTGGCAGCAGCCGCTGGCGCAGGCCATCCAGCCGTAGCTGCCGCCGTCACCGTCGTCCCCGTCCTTGCCCTTGTCATGCGGGCCTCCCAGGGGCAGGAGGCGCGGCCTCCACCGGGCGCGGGGGAATTTTCCTGTCTCGCCGTCCTGGCAGTAGAAGAAGTTCCAGGTGTGGGGCGCCGCCGTGGCCTTTCCCTCGTTGTCGTAGACGATGGTGAGGGTGGTGTCGTTTACGAAGAGCGCCAGCGTGTCGCCTTCCTGCAGTGGCGGCCACCCGGAGGCTGTGTCGCCGGGGAAGTCGCCGTCGAGCAGGAACACGCCCATGAAGACGTTCTGCCCCCTGGTCAGCGTCTCCGGCTGGATGCCGCAGGTGCCGACGTTGGAATGGATCGACAGGCGCACGGCCGGGCATGTTTTGTCGCAGAGCGGCACGGTTGCGGTGTCGGTATTCGCCGAGTCCAGGGGGATGGAGGCGCCCTGCGCCTTCAGCGCGTCGAGGAGCGCCTGCCACGGGCCGGAGAGCTGCTCGGCGGTGGCCACGGGCGGGGGCTGCTGGCAGTCCTTTGCCGGGGCGCCGGCCTGGCTGGTCATGGCGCGGGCCTCGGTTCCCTCCTTCTCCGCCCCGCCGGCGCCGCCGTCTGCGCCGCCACAGGCGCAGAGCGCCAGCGCGACGAGGAGCCGGGCGCCCGGGCGCCCGGCGCGGGTGCGGCCGAAAGGTGGTGCGTGCATGGTGGTACCTCCAATTGAGGGTGGGCTGATTGTCGGGGCGGGGCCCCCGGGGTGCCGTCCCGCGCCCCCGGGGAGCCGCCCCGCGGGC
>DATABT010000730.1:0-2529 GCA_036259455.1 Longimicrobium sp.
TCCATTCTCCCCTTCAGCTCTGCACGCGGGGGATCCAGAATCCAGACCTTCTTTCGGCCGGGGTTCGGTTCCGGGGGCAAAAGACTACGGAGGGCGGAGAAGGGAGTCAAGCAACGCCGAGGGCGTGAAAGCGCAGAAAAAAGCCGGAGGAACGGAGAAAAGGATGGGCTCCTTTTCTGTTCCTCCGGCTTGTGGTCTTCCCTCGGAGCGTATTTGGAGATTCATCCATCAGGATGACAACGTGCCGGGGAGAGATTTTTCGATACCGTCTCAGTGCCCGGTGTGCGGCGAGATGATCGACGGGGGCGGTCCGTGCGAGACGGCGGGCGACGGGACGGGCGCGGAGGGGAGCCAGAGGGTGAAGGCGGAGCCGGCGCCGGGGGTGCTCTCCACCGTCAGGTCGCCGCCCATCCAGCGCGCGAAGCGGCGGCTGATGGCCAGCCCCAGCCCCGCGCCCTCGTGCCGCCGCGTGTACCCGCTCTCCACCTGCACAAACGGCTCGAAGATGCGCTCCAGCTGCTCCGGCGCGATGCCGATGCCCGTATCCTCCACCCGCAGGCACACCCACGAGCCCGGGTGCCCCACGCCCGGCGGCGTTCCTTCGCACGGAGTGCAGGTGACGCGCGCGCGGCCGCCCTTTTCCGTGAACTTTACGGCGTTGGCAAGCAGGTTCAGCAGGATCTGGTCTACGCGCTGCGGATCGCCCGTATAGCGCGCGTCGCCGTCGCACTCGGCGCTCAGGGTGATGCCGCGCGCCTCCGCCTGCGGCGCCAGGACGGAGAGCGCGTTGGAAACCGCATCCGACGCCGAGGCGTGGCGCCGCTCCACGCGCAGCGTCCCCGCCTCGATGCGCGCGAAGTCCAGCAGCTGGTCCACCAGCCCCGTCAGGTGCTGGCCGCTGAAGCGGACGCGCGAGAGCTGCGCCCGCTGCCCCTCGGTGAGCGGGCCCTCCAGCTCCATGAGCAGCAGCTCCGTGTAGCCCAGGATGGCGTTGATGGGCGTGCGGATCTCGTGCGACATGGTGGCCAGAAAGTCCGACTTGCTGCGGTTGGCCGCCTCCGCCTCGTCCCGCGCGGCGTCGGCCTCGGCCAGCGCGGCCTCCAGCTGCTCGTTGCTGTGCTCCAGCTCCTCGGCCAGCGACTGCGCGTTCTCCATCTGCTCGCGCAGCTCGTCGTGGCTGGCCTGCACCTGCTCCGCCATCCAGTTGAAGCCGCGCGCCAGCATGCCCAGCTCGTCGCGGCGGCGCAGCTCCACGCGCGGGGCGTAGTCGCCGCGCGCCACGGACTCCGCGGCGCCCAGCAGCCGCAGCACGGGGCGGGTGATGGTGCGGCTGAGCGCCCACGCGCCGACCGCCGCGGCGATGAGCAGCGCCACCGCCGCGAGCCCCGCGTGCCGCAGAAAGGCGTCGGGCCGCGCCATCACCTGCGTGCGGCTCTGCTCGGCGACGAAGCCCCACTGGCGCCCCGTGGGCATGGCATAGGCAAAGTGCGGCGCGCCGGCGCGGGTGTAGCGCAGCGGGCCGCGGAAGGGCCATCCCGGCGCCGCGGGCACGGTGGTGCCGTCCAGGGCCACCCAGCGTCCGTTGCGCTCGTCGGCAAAGTAGATGTTCACGCTGTCGCCCACGAGCTGCTTGATGGGCGCGGCGTTGGGGCCCCCCACGCGCCGCAGCTCCGCCACCCAGCCGAGCGTATCCGCCTCGCGCAGCACGGGAACGGCCAGCCAGAAGAAGTTGGCGTCGCCGATGCCGAAGAACGGGCCCATCCCGCTGGTGTCGGGCAGCGCTCCGGGAACGGAGCCCGCGGCCGGCGCCGCGCCGGGAAAGGCGCCCACGTGCAGCAGGGGTCGGCGCGCGCGGTCCCAGAGCATGATGGGGAGCTCCGTTTCCGCCGGCGTGCGCAGATCCTGCAGCGCCTCCCTGGCGGCGGCGGCGCCTGGGCCGACCGGTGCCTGCAGAAAGCCGGTGACGGCCGGCGAGGCGCCGGCGGCGCGCATCACCTGCAGCCGCGCGGGGATGGTGGGGCCGGAGAGGGTGGCCAGCTGTTCGGCGACGCGGCGCAGCCGTTCCTGCGCGCTGCCGAGCGCGGCGCCGCGCACCTCGGCCCAGGCAAAAAGGAGCACGGCCGCCATGGTCACCACCAGCAGGGCGGTGATCATCAGCGGAAGCCGGTGCTCCAGGGAAAGCCCCCGCCGGGTGGGTCGGGGCGATGAATCGGGCGTCATTCCGGGTCGGAAGCCGGGCGGGGACGGCACGTCGGCGAATCCGCCAATCTTATACCCCGCCGCCGAAAAGGCCAGTCTTCGCGGTGGCGCAATCGGCGCGGAACCCCTCCCTCCGGCCCGCCCCGCGGCCCCCGCTCCCCCGCGAACCGTCATTTCGAAGGAGGCGCCCGCGTGATCGCTGACGGTGCAGGAACCCCATGGCGCCGACTGAGAAATCTACTCACCCGTGCTGGAGACCGATTTCTCGCTCCGGGCTCGCCCAGAGTCGCCGCGCCGCAGGCATTTGCCGGGTCTCAGGTTCCGCGCGAG
>DATABT010000731.1:0-2369 GCA_036259455.1 Longimicrobium sp.
CTGGAAGAGCGGGCTGTACGACGGATCGCGGTCCGGCTGCAGCTCCTCCACCAGCTTGTCGAACGGCGTGTCCTGGTACTCGTACGCCTCCAGCACCACCGCCTTTACCCGTCCCACGATCTCGCGGAACGACGCCGCGCCGCCCACGTCCACGCGCAGCGCCAGCGTGTTGGCCACGAAGCCGAGCATACCCGCGAGCTCGGGCCGGTGGCGGTTCGCGATCGCGGTGCTCACCACGATGTCCGTCTGGCCGGTGTACCGGCTCACCAGCGTGACGTAGGCCGCCAGCAGCACCATGTACGTCGTCGCGCGCTCGGCGGCGGCGAGCTTGCGGAGCGGCGTGAGCAGGTCGGCGCCGAACGCGTCGTGGTGGGTGCCGCCGGCAAACCGCTGCACGGGCGGCCGCGGGTGGTCGGCGGGGAGCTCCAGCAGCGGAGGAGCTCCCTCCAGGATGCGGCGCCAGTGCGCCACGTGGCGGGCGAGGACGTCGCCCGTGAGCCACGCGCGCTGCCAGCGCGCGTAGTCGGTGAACTGGATGGGCGGCGCGGGAAGGCTCACCTCCGCCCCCGCCGCGTACGCCCCGTAGAAGATCCCCAGCTCGCGGACGAAGATCTCCAGCGACCACGCGTCCGCGATGATGTGGTGGATGCTCATCAGCAGCACGTGCTCGGCGTCGCCCAGCCGCAGCAGGCGCAGGCGCAGCAGCGGCGGGCGCTCCAGGTCGAACGACTCCCGCGCGATCTCGTCCGTGAGCCGCCGGGTCTCCATCGCCTGCCGCTCCGGGTCCAGCCCGCGCAGGTCCACCGCCTCGACCGGGACGTGGACCGCCGGCTCCACGTACTGCACCGGCTCGAAGTCCAGCATCGAAAAGCGCAGGCGCAGCGCCTCGTGCCGGCGCACGATCTCGTTCACGGCCCGCTCCAGCGCGTCGCGGTCCCCGTGCTCCCGCAGCGGGAACGCCCCCACCACGTTGTACAGCGGGCTCCCCGGCTCGTAGCGGTCCAGGAACCAGAGGCGCTGCTGGGCGAAGGAGAGGGGCGTCGGGCCGTCGCTCTCCACGTGCTCCAGCGGCGCGGGCCGCGCATCCGCCCCCTGCTGGATGCGCGCCTCCACCGCGGCTGCCAGCTCCTCGATGGTGGGATACTCGAACAGCAGCCGGAGCGGGATGTCGACCCCGAAGGCCTGGCTCAGCCGCACGACGACCTGGGCGGCGAGCAGGGAATGCCCGCCCAGGACGAAGAAGTCGTCGTGGATGCCCACCTGCGCGGCGCCGGTCGCTTCCGCCCAGATGCGCGCGATTCCCTGTTCCAGCTCCGTGCGCGGCGCCACGTTCCGCGCCGCCCCCGCGTGCGCCTGGCGCACCAGCGTGGGCACGTCCACCTGGCCGTCGCCGCGCCGCGGAAAGTCGTCCACGAAGTGCACGGCGCCGGGGATGCGCTCCGGGCGCAGCCAGAGCCCCAGCTCGTCCCGGATGCGCGCCGGGACCGCCCCCGGCATCCGCACGACGAACGCGTCCGGAACCTCCAGCGCCTCGTCGAGCGCGGCCACGGCGTCGATGACGTGCGGGCTCTGGCGGAGCGCGAACTCCACGTCCGCCGCCGCGCGCCGCAGAAAGTCGCCCACCGAGCGCAGCCGGATGGCGCCCGAGGCCATGCGGATGGCCCGAACGCCGCTCCGCCAGCGCGCCGGACCTCCGTCCCCGTCCGCCTCGTCCAGCCGGGCCACTCCGGGACCCTCGAACGCGACCTCGCCGAACGCCCCCATGGGCGCGAGCTGTCCGTCCTCCGTGACCACGCGCGCCAGCTCGTTGGCGGCCACCTTGACGTCCACGTCGCCCGCGCGCGTGGGGACGAGCGACGCGAACCCGAACTCCGGCAGCCCCAGGATCCAGGTGCACGCGTCGAACGCCGGAGCGGTGAGCACGGACCGCAGCCGGCGGATCTGCTCCGGGTCCGCCACGCCAACGACGAGCGCCACGCCCTTGAGCGACTTGCCGAACTCGGTCGCCAGCACCTCCAGGAGCCGCGGACCGGTCACCAGGACTTCCGCGGCGCTCGACCGCAGCGTCCGCGAGAAGGTGCGCGCCGCCCGCGCCGGGTCGCGCTCCGGCAGGACCAGGCACGCGCCGTGGTACAGCGCGGCCAGGTAGAGCGCGGCCGCGTCCTCCGGCGCCGGCGTGGCGACGGCGATCCGCCGCCCCGCGTGCGCCGCCAGCGGCGAGCTCTCCAGCCGCCGGGCCAGGCCGCGGTGATCGAGGACCGCCAGGCGCGGTCCGTCCGCTCCCCAGGCGGGGACGAGCGCCGCCGAATCGTCCGGCTCGGGGTGCCGGCGGACGGGCGCCTGCGGGCCGGCCGGCGACGCGTCGCCGC
>DATABT010000732.1:0-8500 GCA_036259455.1 Longimicrobium sp.
GTCGCATCGGCCACGATCGCGTTCCGCTGTTGCAGTTGAAGCCCCGTTCGGCGAGCGCAAGCGAGCCGAGACGGGGCTTTTGGCCTTTCGAGCCGCGGATTCATCCGCCCTTCTCCATCCGCGACAACATCGTCCTTGACATCACACGAGCGCATACGCATCTTGGGACCGTTCGGTCTCTTTTGATCCCTATGGAGCAGGCGATGCGAGGCACCCACACGCGCGAGAACATCATCCGGCAGGCGGCGGCGCTGTTCAACCAGCAGGGGTTCGCCGGTGCGTCCATGTCGGACATCATGCAGGCCACCGGGCTGCAGAAGGGCGGCATCTACCGCCACTTCGAAAGCAAGGAGGCGCTGGCGCTGGAGGCGTTCGACTACGCCATCGCGCAGATGGCCGTCCGCTTCGGCCAGGCGCTGGAGGGACGCGAGAACGCCATCGACCGCCTGCGCGGCGTGATCGACGTGTTCGCGCGGCTGCACGACGACCCACCGGTGCCGGGCGGCTGCCCCATGCTGAACACCGCCATCGAGAGCGACGACGGCAACCCCGTCCTGCGCGACCGCGCCCGCACCGCGATGGACGGCCTGCGCACCCTTGTCCGCCAGACGGTGCGCAAGGGCATTCCCCGCGGCGAGGTGCGCGACGACGTCGATGGCGACGAGCTGGCGACGCTGATGATCTCCACGCTGGAGGGCGGCGTGGCGCTCTCGCGGCTGTACGGCGACGGCGTGCACCTCCGGCGCGCCGCCGACGCCATGCGACGGTACCTGGACGACAGGGTGCGCGCCTGACCCGGCGCCGCCCTCTCTTTTTTTAAGCTTGAAGCGACCGATCGGTCGCTCATGAGGCGGGAGACGACGATGAACGCGAGCGAATACGACGCCATCGTGATCGGCGGCGGGCCGGGGGGATACACGGCGGCCATCCGCCTGGGGCAGCTGGGCGTCCGCACGCTGGTGGTGGAGAAGGAGAACGTGGGCGGCGTCTGCCTGAACTGGGGATGCATCCCGTCCAAGGCCCTGATCTCCGCGGCCGGGACGATGGAGAAGATGCGCCACGTGGACGTGATGGGCATCCGCGTTGCCGCGCCGGAGATCGACTTCGCGGCCACGCAGCAGTGGAAGGCCGGCATCGTCCAGCGCCTCACCGGCAGCGTGGCGACGCTCATCAAGGGCAATGGCGGCGACATTGCGGCCGGGACGGCGCGACTGGGCGGTCCCGGCGAGGTGGAGATCGCCGCCGCGGATGGATCGACCCGGCGCGTCACCGCGCGGAAGGCGATCATCATCGCCACCGGCGCGCGCGTGGCGGCGCTCCCGGACTTCGAGCCGGACGGCGAGCGCATCCTCACCGCCCGCGAAGCGGTGGACCTGACGGCGGTACCGCGCTCCCTCGCCATCATCGGCGGTGGCGTGATCGGGATGGAGCTGGGGATGATGTACCAGCGCCTGGGCACGCGCGTGACCGTCATCGAAGTCGCCGGCCAGCTCCTCCCCGGCACCGATCCGGACCTGGTGCGCGTGGCCGAGAAGCGGTTCAGGGCGCGCGGCGGCGAGGTGCTGACGGAGGCCCGCGCGCGGGGATGGGCGCCGCGCGGGGACGGCGTCGCGCTCACCGTGCGGCACGGGGGCGCGGAGAAGACGGTGGAGGCGGAGAAGGTGCTCGTCTCCGTCGGCTTTCGGCCGATCACGGCGGGGCTGGGGCTGGAGGAGACCGGCGTGCGGCTGGACCAGCGCGGGCACGTCGCTGTCGACGCGCGGTACCGCACCTCCGTCCCCGGCGTCTACGCGGTCGGCGACGTGACGGGCGGGCCGTACCTGGCGCACAAGGCGTTCAAGGAGGCCGAGATCGCGGCGGAGGTGATCGCCGGCCATCGCGTAAGCCGCGACTGGTACGCGCTCCCGGCCGCCATCTTCACCGACCCCGAGATCGCCGTCGTCGGGATGACGGAGGCCGAGGCGCGCGCCGCCGGCCACGAGGTCAAGGTCGGCCGCTTTCCCTTCAGCGCCAGCGGCCGTGCGCTGGCGCTGGGCGACAACGAGGGGCTGGTGAAGGTGGTGGCGGATGACGAGCGGCTGCTGGGCGTGGGCATCGCGGGCCCGGAGGCGAGCGAGCTGATCGGCGAGGCGGCGCTGGCGCTGGAGATGGTAGCCGCGGCGGAGGACGTGGCGCTGACCATCCATCCGCATCCCACGCTGTCGGAAGGGGTGATGGAGGCGTTCAAGCACGCGCTGGGCGAGGCCATCCACATCGCCAACCGCAAACCGAAGCCGCGCGCGGCGGAGCCGGTGGCGCTGGCGGCGTAGACATCGATGGCCGCCCCGGTCGCCGCGGGTTGAAACCCGCGGCTATCAATGCCCACAAGTCGCCACGGGTTGAAATCCGCGGCTATGAATGCCACAAGCCCCGCCCTGGGCGCGCTGCGCTTGCCCGGCGGGGCTTCACCCCCATGGGCGCTTCGCGCACCGGCGCGCGCCCACACGAACGGGTGAAGCCCCGTTTTGCGAGGAACGAGCAAAGACGGGGCTTGTGGCCGTCATCGCCCCGGACTCCAGCCCGGGGGTGGTGAATCACCCGGCACCACCGACCATGAGCACGAAAACGGGCCCCGCGATTCCGCTCGCGAAGGCCCGTCGTCATCCACCGATTCGTCGTTTACCGCGCCGGCGCGGACTGGGTGCGCGGGGCGGACTGCGACATGCTGGGCATGTTCTTGGGCACCAGGCGCTTGAGGCCGCCCAGCAGGTAGTCGATCACCTCGCCCGCCGTGTAGCCCGCGCGGTCGCCGCCGATGAAGCGGCGGATCTGCTTGAGCGCGTCGCCGCTGGTGATGAGCGGCACCTCCTCCGGCAGCCCGTCCTTGCGCACCTGCGGCTGCCCGATGGTGGCGAACAGCGCGTTGCACAGGCACTTGCGGCCCACGGTATTCTCCGCGCAGCCGCCCTTCTTGACGTAGGTGTCCACCGGCTCGGCGGCGCAGCGGTAGTCCACCCGGCCGTCCGGGCGCTTGTACGCCTCGCGCAGGTACCCCAGGTCGCACACGCGCTGGCGCTTTCCGTACATCTCGGGGTCCGACATCGTCCCGTTGATCTGCACCACCTTGAACGGAAAGCCCGTCGGCGAGGCGCGGCCGTCCGTCAGCACGTCGATGCGGTCTTCCTGCGCCTGGCGGATGACGTCGCGCTTGAGCTGCGCGTCGATCCCGGATTCCTCGGTGTAGGCGAACAGCGTGCCCACCTGGATGCCCGCGGCGCCCGCCTCCAGCGCCGCGGCCAGCCCCTCGGGGCTTCCCGCGCTGCCGGCCAGCCAGAAGGGGAGCCCGTGCTCCTTCATCTTTTCCAGGTCCACCTCGTCGCGCTCGCCGTACTGCGGCTCGCCGCGCTCGTTCAGCACCAGCTCGCCGCGCGGGGGCGCGTTGTGGCCGCCGGCCGTGGGCGCCTCGATGATGAAGCCGTCCACGCGCCCCGTGGCCTTGCGCGTCAGCATGGTCGCCAGCGAGTTGGACGCGATGATGGGGAGGAAGAACGGCCGCTTCATCTCCACCGGCGGGGTCTCGCTGTGCACGCGCGGATCGAACGACAGGTACTCCGCCTCGTCGCGCCCCAGCCCCTCCACGTCGAACCGGATCTGCGCCGGCTCGTGCCGCGCGAAGCGATCGAGCACGCCGGGAATCTCCTTGGGGATGCCGGCGCCCATCAGCACGTAGTCCACCCCGGCCAGCATGGCGCCGTAGATGGTGGCCAGGTTGGGCATCTGCACCTTGGTGAGCAGGTTGATGCCCACCACGCCCTCGTGCCCCTCCTTGGCCAGCCACACCTCTACGAAGCTCGCCAGCACCGTGAGCTGCTCGCGGACGCGCGTAACCATCTGGCGGTACATGGGAATCTCGCGGTACGGCTCGCCCGGGGCACGGCCCTCGGGCTTGAAGTACCGCGTGAGCACGTCGCCCGCCACGTCGGGAAGGGGGAACGCCGCCATCGCGCGCCGCACGTGCCCGCCCAGGTCGCCGTCCTGCAGGCGCCGCACGAGCAGGGTGTCCACGCAGGTGCCGCTGACCACGCCCAGCTGACCACGCAGCGACACGGCCTTGGCGAGGACCCAGTTGGAGACCCCGACCCCCATGCCGCCCTGGATGATGAGCGGGTGCGTGACGGTTGCTGCAGACATCTGGGTATGGGATGACAGGGTTTCGTACGGCCGCGCACGGCCGCCCCGCGGGTTGCGCGGGGTCCGGTTCCACTCAGGCCAACTGGTTGTGGAACAACAAGTTAGGCGTTGGGGGGACCGTTAAAGATGAGCCAGACTCACCGCGCGCGCAACCCCCGCAGGAGTTGGGCCACCTACCGGAAGGTGCTTCTCCGTACCCCATGCACGTGCTTTTGTGGCGATGCGTGCATGCTAACGGTGTGCGCCGCAGCGCGAAAGGTTGTGCTGCATTCTGTCTCCACGCCGCATAATTCGCCCGGCGTCTGGCAGGGGGCGCGTTCCCGCGGGGCCCTCTCCCCCTGACCGGCCTCTCGCTCGTCCCGCGCAGCGGCGGCCGACCCCTCCCCCAACCGCGCGGAGGGGTTGGAAGGAGACGCCGCCGGACGCGCACCAACTCCAGCCGCAGCAGACTCGAAGTTCGACCTTCCGCAGGGTTTCTGGGGGCGGTGCGAGCCTCGGCGAGCGGAGGGGCGTGCCCCTCGCGTGGCGTCCTTCGAGCCGGTATCTTCGCGCTGAGGACCTTGAACGCCCCGGTACCCGTTCCTCACCATTCCGTCGTAACGAAGCCGTCCACGTACATCGATGTCCCAGATCGCACCCGCCACCCTCGAGGGGTGGTACGCGCTTCACCAGGTGTTCTCCACCGACTGGTCCGCCCTGCGCGGCCGTCCCTCCGCGGACCGGCTGGACGTGGGCGACGCCGCCAGCGCGCTGTTCAACGACATCGCCACCGGCCCCGACGGCGGGTGGAGCGCGCCGTTCCGCCTGGTCGGGGGCGGCGGCGACTGGATGTTCGTGCACTTTCGTCCCACGCTGGACGAGCTGGCCGACGTGTCCCTGCGCATACGCGACACCGCGCTGGGCGAGCTGCTGCGGCTGGAGTACGACTATCTCTCCGTCACCGAGGCCGGGCTCTACCACGCCACGGCGGAGGCCGCCCGCGAGGCCCAGCCCGGCACCGTGGAGTACCGGGCGCTGATCGAGACCGCGCAGGCGGCGGAGGCCGCGTCGGCGCACGTGAAGACGCGGCTGTATCCGCAGGTGCCGGAGGGGATGCGCTACGTTTCCTTCTATCCCATGAGCAAGCGGCGGGGCGAGCAGCGCAACTGGTACGCGCTCACCGTGGACGAGCGCAGCCGCCTGATGCGCGAGCACGGGATGACGGGGCGCACCTTCGCGGGGCGCATCTTCCAGGTCATCACCGGCTCGGTGGGCTTTGACGACTGGGAGTGGGGGGTGACGCTGTTCGCGCGCGACCCGCTGGAGTTCAAGCGCATCGTCACGGAGATGCGCTACGACGAGGCCAGCGCGCTGTACGGCGAGTTCGGCCGGTTCTTTACCGGCATCCGTTTTGCGCCCGGCGACTGGCCGGCGCTGCTCGGCGCGCGCGGGGCGGGCGTCTGATCACGCCACCTCCCGACGCCCGAGCGGGCCCGGGCCCGGCATGCGGGCCCGGGCCTTTTTGCGTCCGCCGTTCCGTGCGGCGGCGATCGCGTGACGACCTTCCGGCGCGGAGTTCTGGCCGAACCCCGCGGCGCGACCCTACATTTGCCGGATGAACTGGACGCTGCCCTTCACGCTGGTGGGCGCCGCCGTGCTGCGGCAGCTGGCCGACTTCGGCCGCTTCAGCCGCTTCGCGGCGGAAAGCGGGCGCGCGCTGGCGGACCTGCGCACCTGGCCGGGGCTCACCGTGCTGCAGATGCGCAGGCTGGGGGTCAACTCCCTCCCCATCGCGCTCTTTCTTTCCGCCTTCACCGGCATCGTGCTGGCGCTGCAGGCCTCATACACCTTCACCGGCGCCATTCCGCTGTACTTCGTGGGCGCGCTGGTGGGCAAGACGATGATCCTGGAGCTGGGCCCCGTGCTCACCGGCCTGGCCCTCAGCGGCCGCATTGGCGCCAACATCGCGGCGGAGCTGGGCACCATGCGCGTCAGCGAGCAGATCGACGCGCTGGAGACCATGGCGTACAACCCGGTTTCCTACCTGGTGGTGCCGCGCGTGCTCGCGGGAACGCTGATGGTGCCGGTGATCGTCATCTTCGCCAACGTGGTGGGCATCACGGCGGGGTGGATCACGGCCATCAACATGCTGGAGATGAGCACCACCCAGTTCATCCGCGGACTGCGCCTGTTCTACGAGCCGTTCGACATCACCTACTCGGTGCTCAAGTCGTGCTCGTTCGGCTTCGTGATCACCATCGTCGGCTGCTACCAGGGCTTCCACACGCAGGGCGGCGCCGAGGGCGTGGGCGTGGCCACCACGCGCGCGGTGGTGATCGCCAGCATGCTCATCCTGGTGCTGGACGCCTTCTGGGCCGCCACGCTGCTGCAACAGTGAGCATCGAGCTGCGGGGCATCCACAAGGCGTTCGGGCCCAAGGCGATCCTGCGCGGGCTGGACCTGCAGGTGGACGAGGGCGAGACCGTGGCGCTCGTCGGCTACTCCGGCGCCGGCAAGTCCGTCACGCTCAAGCACATCGCCGGCCTGCTGATGCCGGACCGCGGCTCTGTGGTCGTCGACGGCAAGGAAGTGCCGAAGCTGAGCCGCAAGGAGCTGTACCGCATGCGGCTGGACATGGGCTACGTCTTTCAGTTCGCCGCGCTCTTCGACTCCATGACCATCGGCGACAACGTGGCCATGGGGCTGCGGCAGCTGGGGGGGATGACCGAGCGCGAGATCCGCGACCGCATCGCCGAGTCGCTGGGGCGCGTGGGGCTGGAGGGGTTCGAGGCGCGGATGCCGGCGGAGCTTTCCGGCGGCCAGCGCAAGCGCGCCGGCCTGGCGCGGGCCATCGCCTATCGGCCGAAATATCTCCTCTACGACGAGCCGACCAGCGGGCTGGACCCCGTGACGACGGAAGTGATCGACCGGCTCATCATCAAGATGCGCGAGGACCTGGGAGTCACCAGCCTGGTGATCACCCACGACATGAAGAGTGCCTACGCGGTCAGCGACCGCATCGCCATGCTGTACGAGGGGCGCGTGGTGGAAGTCGGCACGCCGGACGAGATCCGCAGCACGAAGAACCTGATCGTGAGAGGCTTCGTGGAGGGGCGGCCGGAGATGATCGAGCAGGCGGAGGCGCAGGCGGAGGGGCGGGCCCAGGAGCCCGCCCTGCCGCACCACGCGCCGGCGGACGCGGAACGCCACACGGATGGACACCACGCGGGGCGCGCCCCGCACCGGAGGGACGCATGAGACTCAAGAACGAGGCGCTGGTGGGGCTGGTGGTCATCCTGGGCATCATCACCGCCCTGCTGGGCGCCGTGTGGCTCAGCGGCCGCTCCTGGGGCGACGACTACAAGGACGTCCAGGCCAGCTTTACCGCCGTGGGCCAGCTGGCCGAGGGCAACCCCGTCACCTTCCGCGGGGTGAACGTGGGGCGGGTGAGCAGGATCGAGCTCTCGCCGCGCGGCACGGGCGTGTACGTGACGATGTCCATTCGCCCCGACGTGGAGCTGGGCAGCGACGTGGGCGTGCTGCTGGGGAGCGCCTCGCTCTTCGGCGACTGGCAGGCGCAGATCGTCTCCCAGGCCGAGTTCCCCGACCTGGTGTTCACCACCGTCCCGCGGCGGAACATCCTGCCGGGCGCCACGCTGCCGGACATCTCGGAGCTCACGGCGGTGGCCGCGCGCATCGCGGCGGACATCGAGACGCTGTCGGCGCGCATCCAGATCGCGTTCACGCCCGAGACGGCGGTGGAGATCCGCAACACCATCGAGAACCTGGGCGAGGTGAGCGACCAGCTGAGCGGCTTCATCGACGCGCAGACGCAGACGTACGGGCAGGTGGGCCGCAACGTGCTGGCGTCCACGGAGAACATCCGCCTGGCCACCGCCAGCGCGCAGTCGACCATGAACGAGGTGCGCGCCAGCCTGCAGAGCGGCGACGTGCGGCAGATCATGGCCAACGCCCGCGCCGCCACGGAAAACCTGAACGCGCTCACCACCGAGCTGCGCGGCGCCGCCAGCGGCGTCCCGGGCCTGGTGGCGCGCGCGGACAGCACCATGGGCGCCTTCGGCCGCACCGCGGAGACGCTGAACACGACCATCGCGGGCGTGCAGCCGGGCCTGGCGGAGCTGGGGCCGACGGTGGCGCAGGCGCGGCAGGCGATGACCAACTTCAACACCCTGCTCACGCAGCTGTCGACGCAGCAGGGCACCATCGGCCGGCTGATGAGCGACCCGGCGCTGTACGAGGAGTTCCAGCGCCTGGTCACGACGATGCAGCGCCTGATGGCCGACATCCAGGCGAACCCGGCCAAGTACATCGGCGAGCTGCAGGTGTTCTG
>DATABT010000733.1:0-11012 GCA_036259455.1 Longimicrobium sp.
GTCGCCGCGAGCGCCGTGGGCGCGGCGGAGGCGGGGGTGGCGCTGGGGCTCTGGGCCCTGGCCGCCGCGCTCCTCATCGCACTGATCGAAACGTTGCTGGCATACAGACGCAGGACCGCCGGATGAACACCATCGCCCATACGCCGCCGGCCGTCGCGCGGCCGCTGCTGGCGCCTTCGGAGCGCCTGATCGCCGGAGTGCGCGCCGCGTGGGGCCGCTCCGTGCTGCTGCGCGCGCTGGTCTGGGCCCCCGCGCTCTTCGCCGCGAGCGCCGTGCTGCTCGTTCTGCTGGACCTCATCATCCCGCTCCGGGCGGTCCTCCGCGAGACGCTGCGGTGGATTCCCATTCTGCTGGGCGGCGGATTCCTGGCCTTCTCCTTCCACCGCATCCTCCGCCCCCCGCCGCCGCGCCGCTTCGCGCTGCTGGCGGAGGAGCGCATCCCCGCGCTGGAGAACCGGCTGCTGACCGCGTTCGACCTGGCGGACGGGATGCCGGACGGCGTCGTGGGGCGCGCGTTCGTGGCCGAAGCGGAGCGGCGGATGCGCGAAGTGGACGTGCAGGGCGTGGCGTCCGCGCGGCTGCGCGTCCCGTGGATGATCCTGGGCGGATCGCTCGCGCTCGTCGGCCTGTTCGCGCTGGCGTTCCCCTCCGCCGCGGCGGAGGCGTGGAAGCGGTGGATGGACCCGGCGGACGCCTATGCCAGCAGGTGGCGCGAGGTCCGCGCGGAGACGCTGCCCAACGTGGAGGCGCCCCCCATCCCCCTCTTCGACGAGCTGCGGTGGACGGTGCAGCCGCCGGCGTATTCCGGGCTGGACGCGCAGCAGGGTCGCGGAGATGACCCCATCAGCGCGCTCCCGGGGAGCCTCGTCCGCATCCGCAGCCGCTTTCCCGGCCGCTGGGACGGCGTGCGCGCCGGTGCCATCGGTGGCGCCCCGCTCCCGGTGCGCCGCGCGGGCGAGGAGTGGATGGTGGAGTACGTGATGCCGGCGGACGCGCGCGGGCTGTCGCTGGAGGCGATGGCGGACGGCGGCGTCGTAGACCGCCGCATCGTTCCGCTGGCGCCGCTGCCGGACCAGCCGCCGGACGTGCAGCTGCTGGAGCCGCGCGAGGACATGGTGCTCGCCTCCGGCGCGGGCCGCATCACCCTTCGCGCCACCGCGGCGGACGACTACGGCGTGGGCCGCTTCGACCTGCACTGGACGCACTCGCGCGGCAGCGGCGAATCGTACGAGTTCGTGGAGGGCGACTGGGCCTTCTCCCGCGTGTCGCAGAACGGAAAGACGTCCACGGGCGAGCTGACCGTCGACCTGGGCACGCTGCGGCTGCAGCCGGGCGACATCATGCACATCCGCGCCGTGGCCCGCGACCGCAACGACGTCACGGGGCCGGGGGAGAGCGTGTCGCGGACGCGCATCATCCGCGTGGCGCGGCCGGAGGAGATGGACCAGATCACCACCGACATCGGCATGCCGCCGGAGCTGCCGAAGGACCCGGTGATGAGCCAGCGAATGATCATCCTGATGACGGAGCGGCTCATCCGCGAGCGGCCGCGGCTGTCGCGGCCGGAGCTGCAGTCGCGCAGCAGCGACATCGCGCAGCACCAGAGCCGCCTGCGCGAGATCGTGGGCGAGCAGGTGTACATCCGCGAGGCGGACCAGGCCATCCAGCAGGGGGAGCAGGACTTCAGCTACCTGGAGCAGGGCGGCGGCGCGGGGACCCACGCCGGGGAGGACCACGCGGGGGAGAACGGGGCGCGCACCCCGGAAGACGTGCTGCGCGAGGCCGACGAGGCGACGGGAACCGGATCGATCGAGGAGTTCGAGCACCGCCACGACGAGTCGGCCATCCTGGAGGTGAACCGCGACCTGATGCAGCTGCACAACCTGATGTGGAACAGCCAGCAGGAGCTGAACCTCGCCAAACCCGACACCGCGCTGCCGTACCAGTACGAGGCGCTGCGCATCATCCAGCGGCTGAACCAGGCGGAGCGCACCTACCCGCGCGGCGACGTGCGCGTGGACCCCATCAACCCGGCGGAGGCGCGGGGACAGGGGAAGATGGAGG
This sequence comes from Longimicrobium sp., assembly GCA_036259455.1. Classification (GTDB taxonomy): domain Bacteria; phylum Gemmatimonadota; class Gemmatimonadetes; order Longimicrobiales; family Longimicrobiaceae; genus Longimicrobium. The sequence continues at coordinate 2,065 of DATABT010000733.1, forward strand.
ACGTGGCGCCCGCGGCCCGCTCCGCGGGCGCCGCGCTCGCGTCGCTGATGCCGCTGCTGGCCGAACTGGATCGCGTTGCCGCGGGACTGGGACGCAAGCCGGGACGCGCGTCGTCGCTGGAGATCAGCAACCTGGCCGCGCGCGTGCTGGGCGAGCCGTCCGCGGACCGCGAGGCGGCGGGCCTCATCTCCCGCGCCGCGTCGGAGGCGGGGAACGGGCGCACCGAACGCGCCAGGGACCTGCTGCGCCGGGCCCGCGAGCGCCTTGCGCCCCCCGCCGGCGCCGCCGCCCGTCCGCTCCCCTCGACGGCGGACCCCGCCGCCGCGGAGTACTTCCGCCGCCTGGGGAGGACGCAATGAGGCGCGCCCCGAGCCCGGCGTCGCCGGCGCACGTGAATGACGCCGAGTTCGCGCCGGAGCGAATGATTCCGCCGCTGAAAAATCACGAAGTCCGCCTCCGCGGCTTGCGTTTCCGCGAGATCTCTGCGGAAACGCCGACCTCCCCCAAAGGTTTGTGGGGGAGGTGGGCGAGGTTTACGAGCCCGGAGGGGGCGCTCGCGCGGAGCCGTCCGTCACGCTGGATGATGCCCGCGGCTGTCGCCTCGGTCGCGCTCCTTTCCTCCGCCGCGCTCCTCTCGTCCTCCGCCGCGCCGCGGCAGGAGCCAACGCCGCAGGCGGAGGCGTCGCCCGCGGCGCCGGAGGCGTTCGTGTTCGCGACGGCGCGTTACGAGAGCGGCGACTGGAACAGCGCGCCGCTGGTGCCCACGAACATCTTGCACTCCATCGCGCAGTACACGGCGCTGCCGGTGGCGTCTACCGGTGCGGTGGTGGACCTGGCGAGTCCGGAGCTGTTCCGCTTTCCCTTCGTCTTTCTGACCGGGCACCTGCCCGTGCGCTTCAACCAGCAGGAGAGCGCCAACCTCAAGGCGTACGTGGAGCGCGGCGGGTTCATCTTCATCGACGACCACAACCACGACATCGACGGCGCCTTCCACAAGACGGCGACGGCGGAGATCCGGCGCATCTTCGGCGCGGCGTCGCTGAAGCCCATCCCCAACAACCACGAGCTCTACCGCGCGTTCTTCGTGTTCGAGGACGGGCCGCCCACCACCAGCCACGAGCTGAACGGCTGGGGCGACAACCTGATCCACGAGAACCTGTTCGGCGTGGAGGTAAACGGGCGCATCGGCGTGCTTTACAGCAACAAGGACTACGCGTCGGAGTGGAACTACCACGCCCGCAACAAGCGCTTCAACTCCGTCGACAACACGCGGTTCGGGGTGAACGTGGCCGTCTACGCGCTGACGCGATGAGGGCGCCCGTCATCCTCCGCGCCCTGGTCCTGCTCCTCCTGGGCGCCGGACTCGCGCTCTCCGGCCTCTGGCGGGGGAGGGAAGGCCCGCCCGCACCCGCGTGGATCGCCGACGCGCGGGCGCTGGAGCGCCAGGCGGACTCGCTCCTCGTGGGCCGGGCGCCGCCGGCCATCGCCCGCGCGTCCCCGGAGGCGCCGACGGCGGCGGAGCTGGAGCTGCTGGCCGCCGCCGCCCGCCGGGCGCCGCTCTACGCCGCGCTCCCCGCGCGCGCGGCGGCGGTGGAGGCGGAGGCGCCGTCGCGCGCGCTCTCCGGCCGTGCCGCCGCCGTCGGCTTCCGGGTGACCGCGGCGCCGGACGACAGCGTGCTGGTGCGGCTGTCGGACGAGACGGGCGTGCTGGACAGCCTGCGGGTCAGGACGGACGCCAGCGGCCGCTACGCCGGCGCCTTCCGTGTGCGTCCGCCGCGCCCGGGGTGGCGCGAGTGGACGGTGCAGGCGGGGGAGGCGAGCGCGCGGACGGGCGCATGGGTGGACAGCGCCGGGGCGCCGCGGGTGCTGGTGCGCGCGGGCTTTCCGCACTGGGAGTCGAAGTTCCTGGTGCGCGCGCTGGAGGAGTCCGGCGCCGTCGTGGAGACGGCGTACGACCTGGGGCGCGGCCAGTTCGTGGTCCAGGGCGGATCCGGGCTCTCGCCGGAGCGGCTGGCGCGCGCGGACGCCGTCATCCTCCTGAACGGCGCGCCGGTGGCAGACGGCGAGCGGCGGATGCTGCAGGACTGGGCCGCGGCGCGGGCCGGGGGTGTGCTGCTGGTGGGCGGGCAGGCGCGCGCCGGTGTCTTCGGGCTGACGGAGGGAGTGCGGGCGCGGTCTGTGGACGGCCCGTCGCTGACGTGGATGCTGCCGCCGGAGCTGGCGCCGCTTCCCGCGGACCGGGTGCGTTCCGGCGCCGTCGTCTTCGGCGCGGCGCGGGCGGGGGCGTCGATGGCGGCGATGAGCGGCGACGCGGGCGTGCTGGCCATGCGGCCGCTGGGGCGCGGGCGCGCGGCGTCGCTGGGGCTCACGGAGACGTGGCGGTGGCGGATGGAGGCCGGGCGCGTGCGCGAGCACCGCGAGTTCTGGCGCGCGCTGGTGGACTGGCTGGCCTCCGCGCCGCGCGACCCGCTGACGGTGCAGGTGCCGGAGCCGGTCGGCCCCGCCGGCGCGAGGCGCGAAGTGGTCGTCTACGCTGCGGGCGATGCCGCTGCTTCTGCGCCGCCACTGGTCGTCACGCGGCCGAACCGGCGCGCGGACACGGTGCCGCTGGTGGCGGATCCGGCGCGCCCCGGCGTCCTCCGCGGCGCCTTTCTCCCCGCGGACACGGGGATGTACACCTTCGCGTTCGCGGGCCGCGCGCCCTCCGCCGCATACCGCGCCACCACCGCCGCCGGCCCCGCGGACGACGGCTGGGCGCGCCTGGCGATGCTGGCGAGCACGTCCGGCGGGCGCATGCTCTCCGCGGACTCGCTGCGCCCCGTCATCCGCCGCCTCACGCCGGAGGGTGCCGGCGGTGGCGCGCCGCTCCCGCTCGGCTGGATGCTGTTCTGGACGCTGCTGCTCATCGCGGGCGCGGAGTGGGCGATCCGGAGGCTGCGGGGGGAGGCGTGAGGTAGATCCCGCGCGCCTCGGGCGGGTAAACCCGCGGCTCGGAATGCCATAAGCCCCGTCTTTGCTCGTTCCTCGCAAAACGGCGCTTCACCTGCTCGTTTGCGTAGCGCCCGGCGGGACCCTCCATTTGCGCGCCAGCACCCGTGGGTGGAAGCCCCGCCGGGCGAGCTCCGCGAGCCCGGGGCGGGGCTTATGGCCGTCATAGCCGCGGGTTTCAACTCGTGGTGACCAGCCCGGCCCTCTGGCACAATCCGCCGTTCCGCCCGAGATTCCGTCCGCATCTTCCATCACATCCGTTCCACCGACCCGAATGACGAAGCACCTGCTGCGGTTGGCCGCCGCCGGCGCGGCCGTGATCGCGCTGCATGTACCCGCGTTGGCGCAGGCGCCAGTCCCTGTCGTCGTGCAGGATTCTCTGCCGGCGCCGCTGCCGTGGGGAATCAACGGCGCGCAGGTGGCGGCGGCGCTGGAGGCCGGGGACTTTCGCGTGATGGCGGCGCGCGCCGGGCGCGACGTGCATGCGTCGTCGGCCAACCGGCACCTGCAGGCCGTCGCCATCCTCAAGAGCGACAGCCTGGTCGGCCTCGTTTACTTCCATCCGGAGAACGCCGCGCTCAACGCGCTGCAGCTGTTCACGCAGACGGTCGCGCGCGTGGAGGCGGTGCATGGGCCGCCGTTCTGCCGCAAGTCCGACCTCGCGGTGTGGACGCTGGAGAACGCGCGGCTGGAGGTGCGCCTGCGCCGCTCCGTGGGCGACGGCGCGCCGGGCGCGGAGATCCGCTACATCGGCCCCGGTTACGTGGAGGAGATGTCGCGCCGCACCGCCCACCGTCCCGGCACGCCGCGCCCGTCATCCACCGCCCGCTCGTCCGGGCCCCGGCTGCTGGGTACGCCCGTCGCTCCGCCAGCGCCCGCCGAACCGGCTCCGGTGCCTGCTCCGGCACCTGCGGCGCCCGCGGCGGAGGCCTGCGTGGCGAGCGCGTAGTCCTTCGTCGTGCAACCGCTCCCGCCCATCCCGGACCCGCGTCCGCTTGCCGCCGAGGAGCGCCGCCTCGCGCGGTGGATGCTGGAGCACGGCGCGCCCGAAGCACGTGAGTTCCTGCCGCAGCTCCCCCGCGCGCGCGTGGTTTCGCGGTGCGCGTGCGGGTGCGCGACCATCGACCTGGAAGTCGGCGGGTTGACCGCGCGCCGCGATGGTGGAATGCGGGTTCTCGGCGATTTCTGGTTCGGCGATGGAGACGGCGTGGGCGGCGTCTTCATCTACCACTACGGCGGCGTGCTGTCCGGCATCGAGGTGTACGCGCTCTCCGGCGACACGCCCAGGCGGCTCCCCACCCCCGAGTCTCTGCGGCCGATGGATGAAGCTGGAGAATGATCCTCGCCCGGTGAGCTGTCGGGATGAACGAGAGCACGCGGACGAGACCTTCATCTCCGTCCTCTCTCTTTCCTCCGCGCGATGCGTTTATTCCCGCCGCGTGGCCGAGCCGCCCTGCGCGCCGCCGGTCGCGGTGCCGCCGCCGGCGTTGCTGCCCGTGCCGGCGTCGTAGCCCGGGGGCTCGCCGCCGTCGCCCAGGCCGCTGGTGCCGCCTCCGCCGATGTCGTTGCTCGCGATCCCCGCATCGCCGCGAGGGGCGTCGCCGCGCAGGCCGCCGCCGGCATCGCCGCTGACCGCCGACCGCCCGCCGTCACCGCGCCCCGTGCCGGGGCCGGGCGCGTCCATGGTTCCCTCGTCGCCGCCGGGCGCGTCCATCGTTCCTTCGTCGCCGCTGGGTGCGTCCATCGGCTCGCCGGCGCCCGGCGCGCTCCCTTCGCCGCGCTCGCTCGCCATCCTGCTGTCGGGGGCGCGGTCGGAGCCGTCGCCGGCGGGCGGGCCACCCCGGTCGCCGCCGCCGGCGCCTCCGCCAGATCCGCCCAGGTCTCCTCCGCCCGCCCCGCTCGCGCTCCCGTCCGGGTCACCGCCGCCGTGCCGCGCGGCGCCGCTTCCCATCCCCCGTCCGGGCTCGCCGCCGATCGGGTTTCCGTCCCGTGCCATCGTCATCCTCCGCTCGCGGGTGATTCGTGAGGCGGGGGGAGGGATGCAAGTCGTTCGCCCGCGCGGCGGCAGCTTGACGGCCCAGGGTGTTGCGCGCGAGGTTGCGATGACGTCCATCCATCGAACCTCCGGACCCGCCATGCAGAGCACGGTGCTGAAGCGCTTCGAAGCCCCCGACGAGACGCGCACGTTCGACAGGGGCCGCTTCGAGGTGGTGAAGATGGGGATGATGACCATCGGCCGCGCCAGCTACCAGCCGGGGTGGAAGTGGTCCGAGCACGTGGGCGCCGCGCTGGGCCAGGCGATGTGCCAGGTGGAGCACGTGGGGATGGTCGTCTCCGGCCGCGCGGCGGTGCTGATGGAGGACGGCACGTACTACGAGATGGCGCCTGGTGACGTGTTCTATGTGGCGCCGGGGCACGACAGCTGGGTCGTGGGCGACGAGCCGTACGTCTCGCTGCACTTCATGGGCGCGGACCAGTACGCCCACGGCGCCGCCGACGCGTGATGCACGACGTCACCGCCTTTGTAAGCCACGAGGATTCGTCCCGCCACGACACGGGGTGGAGCCACCCGGACCACCAGGGGCGGCTGCCGGCCGTCGTGCGCGCCGTGCAGCGCGACATGGTGGCGCTCTGGGAGCCGCTGCGGCAGATGGAGGCCGTCCCCGCGACGGAGGACGACCTGCGCCTGGTCCACACGCCGGGGCATATCCGCCGTGTCCGCGCGATGGCGGAAGATGCGGCCCGTGCGGAGCAGACGCTGGAGCTGGACGGCGTCCCCGTCTCCGGCGCATCGTGGGATGCGGCCCTCGCCGCCGCCGGCGCCGCGCTGACGGCGGTGGATGCAGTGCTCCACGGCACCGTGCGCAACGGCTTCGCCCTCGCGCGTCCGCCGGGGCGCGGCGCGGGCGCGGACGGGGCGGGCGAGTTCTCGCTGTTCAACAACGTCGCCCTCGCCGCGCGGCACCTGCGCGCGCGGCGGGGGATCGGGCGCGTGCTCGTGGTCGCGTGGGGCGCGCGCCAGCCCGTCGCGCTCGCCCGGCTGCTCGAGGAAGATGAGGGAATCCGCCTGATCTCCATCCACCAGCATCCCCAGTCCTTCCCCGATCCCGAAGCCACCGCCGACCATCCGCCGATCGACGGCGCCGCCCTCCCGCCCGGCAGCGGCGGTGATGCGTTCGCGGACGCCCTGCGCCGCGCGCTGAACGCGATCCCGGCGGATCGGCCGCCCGAGTTCGTCCTCCTTTCCGCCGGCTTCGACATCCTGGCCGCCGACGCGCACGGCTCCCTCGCCGTGGAGCCCGGCGAGGTGCACGCCATCACCCTCGCGCTGCGCGAATGGGTCGATGCGCGGGCCGGCGGACGGCTGGTTTCCGTGCTCGAAGGCGGTTATGCGGCCAGCGAGACTGCGCGGGCGGTCATCCAGCACCTGCGCGCGCTGGCGGGCGTCCCCCCGGCGTAATGCCCCGCCGCGAGGTGCGGTGCACGGGCAGAGATCACCGGATCGCGCCTCAGGTGGACCGGACCGCTGGCTCTGGTGCCGCTGGCGCCGGGGGTCATCCCCTCGCAAAAAATTCGGATGGGCCCCTGCCGCACGCCGCCTGGTCTGCACCTCCACCGGCCCCACGCCAGGCGAACGCACCCGGGCTGCCCTTGTGCCACCACCCTGCCTTGCGCATTGCGTGGGCGGTCGGCGCACATGCTTGCGTGCGCAGCGCCTCCCTCGGAACGACAGTTTCGCGCGCGAATGTCGGGGGAACGGGGTAGGGGATGGGGCGCTCGCCGTGGCCCCGCCGCATGTAAGGTGAAGTTCAACCTCCCCCAGGGGTTTTTGGGGGAGGTCGCGAGGCGACGAGCGGGAGGGGGCGCTCGCCGGGGCTCGCCATCCTGACGGAGCCGCCGCGTCCACCTGTTCACCCCATCACCAACTGGCGTCCCCACCAGCCCGCCTCTATACTTTCCCGCATGCCACAGCGCCGCGACGACGCCCTCCCCATCCCTCCGCCGCCGCGGGAAGGCGGGCCGTCGATGCTGGACCTGGTGCGCCTCAGCAGCGAGACCGTCTTTCCTCCCGGAGGCGAGGAGCTGTACCGCCGCATCGCCCAGCTCACCGATCTGGCGCCGGAGAACGAAATCCTGGACGCTGCGTGCGGGCGCGGCATCAGCACGCTCTATCTGGCCCGCACCTTCGGCGTGTCCGGCGTGGGGATCGACAGCGACCGCGTGCTGGTGCAGGACGCCTACGGCCGGGCCCGGGCGGAGGAGCTGGAGGGTGCCGTCAGCTTCGAGACGGCCCCGCTGGACGACCTCCCCTTCAAGGACGGCACCTTCGACGTGGCCATCGGCGAGATCGGCCTGGCCGCCAGCGCCGACCCCGCGCGCGCCGTCGCCGAGCTGGCGCGGGTCACCCGGCCGCACGGGTGCGTCGTTCTGGTCCAGCTCATCTGGACGGGGCACGTGGATCCGAACCGCCGCGAGATCCTGGTGCGCCACCTGGGCGCGCGCCCCATGATCCTGGTGGAATGGAAGCAGCTGCTGCGCGACGCGGGGGTCGTCGATCTCACCGTGGAGGACTGGTCCGACGCGCCGTCGCCCTTTCGCCCCACGGCCGGCGGCGCGCCCTTCCCGGACTTCAGCGAGATCTTTTCGGTCCGCGAGCGCCTCGCCATCCTGTTCCGCGCGTGGCGGCGCTGGGGGTGGGGCGGGGTCAAGGGCGCCGTGCTGCGCGAGCGGGAGATCCACCGGCTCCTCACCCGCGAGCGGGTGCTGGGGCTTTCCATGATCAAGGGAACCAAGTGGCCCGTGGGCGTCACCCAGCCGTGACGCGGGCCTGAACCACGGAAGAACCGGATGGCCGTCACCGAGCAGACCGTTCAGCTTTCCGCCGGCACCGTCGCGCGCATCCAGCAGGAGCTGCGCGCGCACCACGTGGACGGATGGCTGCTGTACAACTTCAGGGGCAACAACGCCATCGTCGACGATCTCCTTGGCCTGCCCGCACTTACGCGGCGCTACTTCGTGTGGGTTCCCGTCGACGGAGCGCCCGTCGCCGTGACGCACCGCATCGAGCAGCAGCCGTGGACGGGGTGGATCGGCGAGAACTGGCCGTACTCCTCGTGGCGCGAGCTGGAGTCACGCCTGGCCCAGCTGCTGCCGAACAACCCGCGCGTGGCGATGGAGTACGCCGAGGGCGACGCGGTACCGTACGTGGACAAGGTGCCGGCGGGGGTGATCGAGATGGTCCGCGCCGCGGGCGCCACGCTGGTGACCTCCGGCGACCTGGTCAGCGCCTTCTACGCCCGCTGGTCTCCGGAAGGCGTGGCCTCGCATCGCCGCGCCGCGCGCCACGTCTACGAGGTGGCGCACGAGGCCTTCCGCCGCATCGCATCCGCCGTCCGCGAGGACCGCGGCGTGGGCGAGTGGGAGGTGCGGCAGTGGATCATGGGCGAGTTCGCGCGCCGCGGCATCACCGTGGGCGGCGACGCCATCGTGGCGGTGAACGCGAACGCCGCCAATCCCCACTACGCGCCGTCGGCGGACCACCACGCGGAGATCCGCCGCGGCGACCTGGTGCTCATCGACCTGTGGGGGAAGGAGGACGAGGGCGCCATCTACGCCGACCAGACGTGGATGGGCTACGCGGGCGAGTCCGTTCCCGGCCGCCTGGCGGAGATCTTCGCCGCGGTGCGTGACGCGCGGCTGGCGGCCATCGGCCTCATCCGCTCCCGGTGGGACGCGGGGCAGGACGTCGCCGGGTGGGAGGCGGACGACGCGTCGCGCAACGTGATCGAGTCGCGCGGCTGGGGCGAGCACTTCATCCACCGCACGGGGCACTCCATCGACCGCGAGCTGCACGGGTCGGGGCCCAACATCGACAACCTGGAGTCCAGGGACACGCGGCGGCTGATCCAGGGCGTGGGCTTCTCCATCGAGCCCGGCATCTACCTGAGCGGCGACGTGGG
>DATABT010000734.1:0-1783 GCA_036259455.1 Longimicrobium sp.
GAGATCGAGGTCCGCGCCACGGGGCTGGAGGTGCTGACCCGCGCCGAGCCGCTTCCCATCCAGGTGGACTACGCCGCGGACGAGGAGCTGCCCGGCGAGGACCTGCGGCTGCGCTACCGCTACCTGGACCTGCGCCGCCCGCAGCTGCTGCGCAACTTCGTGGTCCGGCACCGGGCGGCGCAGTCGGCGCGCGCCTACCTCTCGGAGCAGGGCTTCCTGGAGGTGAGACGCCGCTGCTGACCAAGCCCACGCCGGAGGGCGCGCGCGACTTCCTGGTCCCCAGCCGGGTGCATCCGGGCGAGTTCTACGCGCTGCCGCAGTCGCCGCAGATCTACAAGCAGCTGCTGATGGTGAGCGGCTTCGACCGCTACTTTCAGATCGCCAGGTGCCTGCGCGACGAGGACCTGCGGGCGGACCGGCAGCCGGAGTTCACGCAGATCGACGCCGAGATGGCGTTCGTGGACGAGGAGGACGTGTTCCGGCTGGCGGAGGGGCTGATGGCCGCCATCTTCCGCGACGTGGCGGGGGTGGAGCTGGAGACGCCGTTTCCGCAGATGACGTACGCGGAGTCGATGGCGCGCTACGGCACCGACAAGCCCGACCTGCGCTACGACCTGGAGATCGTGGACGTCACGGACGTGCTGCGGCGCGCCGACTTCCGCATCTTCCAGGGGGTGCAGGGGACGGCGCAGCGCATCCGCGGTATTCGCGTTCCCGGCGGGGCGCGGCTGTCGCGCAAGGAGCTGGACGAGCTGCAGGAGGCGGCCAGGCGCGGCGGCGCGGCGGGCGCGCTCTGGGTCAAGCGCGGCGACGACGGCGCGCTGGCCGGGCAGTTCGCCAAGGGGCTGGACGAGGGGCTGGCGAACGCGTTCTACGAGGCGACGGGACTGGCCGCGGGCGACCTGTTCGTCGCGGTGGTGGGCGAGTTCCGCTCCGCGGGGCAGACCGCCGTGGGACCGGTGGTGACGTCGACCGCGGGCTCGGCGCCGGTCGCGGAGGAGACGCGCGAGGTGAAGGCGGGGCTGGAGCCCGCCCTGGACGAGCTGCGGCGGCACCTGGCGCGCAAGCTGGATCTGGCCGACACGACCATGCACGCCTGGTTGTGGATCACCGAGTTCCCCGTGTTCGACTGGGACGCGGAGCACGACCGGCTGGTGTACGCGCACAATCCGTTCAGCATGCCGCGGGACGAGGCGGTGCAGGCCATCCTGGAGGCGACGAAGGACGGCACGCCGTCGGCCGACGTGGCGCGGAAGCTGTACGCGAGGGGGCTGCGCTCGCGGGCGTACGACGCCGTCTACAATGGCGCGGAGATGGCCAGCGGCTCCGTGCGCATCCACGTGCCCGCGTGGCAGCAGGCGGTGTTCACGGCGCTGGGAATCAGCCCGGCGGAGGCGCAGGCCAAGTTCGGGTTCCTGCTGGAAGCGTACCGCTTCGGTGCGCCGCCGCACGCGGGGTTCGCCTTCGGCTTCGACCGGCTGGTGATGATGCTGACGGGGACGAACAACCTGCGCGACGTGGTGGCGTTCCCCAAGACCACGTCGGCGCGGGCGCTGTTCGAGGAGGCGCCGATCGCCATTCCCGACGCGCAGCTGCGCGACGTGCACGTGCAGGTGCGCGCCCCCGGCGGCTGACCCCCGCACGCGGCGGCACGGTCGGTGTACCAGTGCGAGGGGCGAGGGGTACTCCTCGCCCCTCGCACGTTGGGGAGGCGCCGGCGCGCAGAAAAAGAGGCGCGTACGCGCTTTCACGCGTGAGGGATGCGCGCCGCTGGCAACGGTCG
>DATABT010000735.1:0-1714 GCA_036259455.1 Longimicrobium sp.
GCCATACGCGCACTGGCTTTCAAGTGGATCCGCATCATTTACCGCTGCTGGAAAGAGAACACCGTTTACGATGAGGCACGCTACATCCAAGGGCTGTGGGCACGGCACTCACCCTTGGTGAAGCGGCTGAGCGCCCAGGCAGCCTGACGCGCGCCTTCATGCTTGACGGACCAGCTCAGATGTCTCTCTCTGTTCCTCCGCGCCCTCCGTCACACCCCTCTACGGCGGAATCACGCGGCGCCTCCGTTCTCGTCATCCGCGACGTCGGCGCCGGCCGGCGGGCCGGCCTCACGCATCCGGGCAAGCCAGCGCGGCAACTCCGTCTTCGCGTCGGCATGGAGCGAGGCAAGACGTTCCAGCAGGGCGGCGCGCGCGTCGTCCTGCTGCCCCTCGGGGATGCCGTCCAGCAGGATGGCGAGCGCGGCCTGCGCTGTTTCCTCCGAGAACTCTCCCCGGCTGGCGCCCCGAGTCACGTACCACGCTGTGAGCTTGCGCAGGGTCGAGCGGTACGGCCGCGTCCCGTTTACGAAGTGCTGCAAGCCCATGGGGCTCATCGGGATGCTGCGCGCCACCGCCCGCAGGGAGGTTTCAGCGACGGCGCGCCGCGCCGCCTCCCGAATGGCCTCGATGGGCACGTGCGGGCTAGGCGGAGGCACGCGTCACCTCCCCATGGAGCCGGCCGTCCGGCCAGCGTCCAAACCGTATAAATCCAGTAGTGTTACACTCTTCAGTCTACGGTGCCGGTGGCGGCTTAACAAGAGGCGCGTTCCGCGTCTTCAAAACACGCCAACTGTTGGACAGCGTAAACAAAGCGAACGGGGCCGCATCCGTGTGGATGCGGCCCCGCCCTTCGTCAGCCTTCCGGCCGGTGCATCAGAGGCTTTCCATGCTGGCGATGATGCGCCGCGCCGCCGCCGTCAGGGCCGCCGCGTCGGCCGCCGTCATCCGCCCCGCGCCAGCCATCGCCTGCACTTCGTTGATGAAGGCGTCGATCTGGTTTGCGGCCGTGTTGCCGTTTCCGCGCCGCAGCGAGGCCTCGGCCGCGCGCAGCTTGGCGTTCAGGGAGACGATGGCGCCGCGGGCGATGTCCAGCCCCGCCACGTCGCTCGCCAGCCCGTCCACCGCCTGCGCCGGCGTCTGCACCGACACCGTCGCCGTGCGCACGCCCGCGGCGCCCTCGTCGTCCGTCACGCGCACCGTCACCGTGAAGGTGCCCGCCGCCGTGTACGTGTGCGAGAGCGTAAAGCCGCCGCCGGTCAGCGCCAGCACCCGCGCGCCGCCGCCGTCGCCGTAGTCCACCGTGGCCGTCCAGGTGTCCGCGCCCGGATCGGTAAAGGTGCCGGCCGCCGCGTACGTCTCACCCTGCAGCAGGCTGGCGCCCGCGAACGCAGCCACCGACGGCGCCACGTTCATCACCGTCACCGTCGTTGTGGCCGTGTCGGCCGCGCCGTACGGGTCGGTCACGATCACGCGCACCTGGTAGGTGCCGTTGTCGGCGTAGGTGTGCTGCGGCGCCACGCCCGTGCCCTCCGCGCCGTCGCCGAAGCTCCAGGCGTAGGTCAGCGCGTCGCCGTCGGGATCCGTGGAGCCCGCGGCGCTCAGCGTGACTGGCGAGCCCTCGATGCCCACGTACGGCCCGTCCGTGGCCGCCACCGGCGCGCGGTCGTTGGCCTCCACCACGTTCTCGATCACGTTCGGCAGCGCGGCCAGCAGG
>DATABT010000736.1:0-6664 GCA_036259455.1 Longimicrobium sp.
GCGGTTCTTCCCTTTTAAGATGCCGGCGCCCGTATCATGCGCCGGCGGCCAGCCGCAACCCCGCACCGCCCGGCTCCGCTTCCGCGCTGCCGCCGAGCACCGGGTGAGCCGCTCCACCATCCTTCAGGATCGTCTGCATCGCCTGCCGCGCGGCGTCGCGTGCGACGGCGTGAAGCGCGCTTTCGCTGAGCGCATTCAGCCGCGCCTCGAGCGCCTTGATCTGGCTGGAAAGTTCCGCGCGCTCCCGCACGTGATCCAGATGCATCTGCTGCATGCGCTCGTCGAACCGCTGTACGGCGCTCTTCACCTCGGTGATGATGGTGGTGGTCTCCCGGCTCAGGCTCTCGAACCTGACGGTCGTGGTCACGATCTCCTTATAGAGGTCGGCGACGCGCTGGCCCAGGTCGGAGAGACCGCTCATCGGTACGCACGGCAGAAGGTGTCGTGGGAGACGGATAGCCCGCGGTGCGCGCCCAGTCCCGGGCGGCGCTGAGCTCGGCGAGGAAGTCGTCGATGGATTTTCCCAACCGGTCGTTGGTGGCCCGGGTTTCGTCAAGCAGTGACTCGATCATGACCATCTGCTCACCTCCAGTGGCGGAGTGGCGCCCAGGCCCCCGGGCGCGAGAAAATGTGCGGGGATCCGACGCATCAACGCATCAAGAGTAGGACAAAGTGAACAAGACGTCAAGTCCCTTCGGTGTCGGGGTTCCGCTTAAGCCGCGGGCTTGGAAGGCCGGAAGCCCCGTCCCGGCTCGCTTTCGCTCGCCGGGCGGGGCTTTCACCGAGTGTGCTGCGGCCGCCGCACGGGTGGGCCTCAGCTCTGGCGGCACTCCAGCGCGGGCTCGTGGGGGCGCGACATCACGATCTGAAAGAGCGTCAGGTAGCCGGTCCGGAAGGCGGCGGCGCTCATCAGCAGGTAGTAGCTCCACAGGCGGTAGAAGCGGTCGCCGTACTTGTCCCGCAGCGCCGGCCACGCCTCCACGAAGTTGCGGTACCACGCCATCAGCGTGGGATCGTAGTGTGGGCCGAAGGCGTGCAGGTCCTGGAAGGTGAACAGCCCCTCCATCGCCCGCGACAGCTGCGCCACGGACGGAACGCGGCCGTTGGGAAAGATGTAGCGGTGCGTCCAGGGGTCCGACGCCGCCTCCGACAGGTTGCCGCCGATGGTGTGGATGAGCGAGCACCCGCCGGGCGCCAGGCAGCGGTCCACCACCTCCATGTACGTGCGGTAGTTGCGCGGCCCCACGTGCTCCATGATGCCGATGGAGAGCACGCGGTCGTACGTGCCGCGCGCGTTGCGGTAGTCGTCCAGCCGCAGCTCCACCGGCAGGCCGGCGCACACCTCCCGCCCCATCGCCACCTGCTCCTCAGACACCGTGTAGCCGGTCACCTCCACGCCGTAGTTCTCCGCCGCGTACCGCGCGAAGCTCCCCCATCCGCACCCCAGTTCCAGCACGCGCATCCCCGGCCGCAGCCCCAGCTTGCGGCAGATCAGCTCCAGCTTGGCCTCCTGCGCCTGCTCCAGCGTCTTCGCCCCGTTCCAGTACGCACAGGTGTACACCATCCGCCGGTCCAGCATGGCGCGATAGAGGTCGTTGCCGATGTCGTAGTGCCGCCGGCCCACCTCGAACGCGCGCCGCACGCTCTGCAGGTTCAGCAGGCGAGCCTGCAGCGCGGTGAGCAGCAGCCTCCAGTTCCTGCGGATGCTGGCCGGCAGGTTGGCGCGGTGGATGCGCGCGATCATCTGGTCGATGGCCGGGCAGTCCCACCACCCGTCCATGTACGACTCGCCAAGTCCCAGCGAGCCGTCGCGCGCCACGCGCCGGTAGAAGCGCCGGTCGTGCACGGTGATGTCGTGCGGTGCGCTTCCGTCGATGGTGATCCCCGCCTGTCCCAGCAGCTCGCGCACGAAGCGCTCCGGCCCCGCCATCCCCCGCGCCAGCGTGTGCGCCGCGGCCGCCACGTCGCGCACGGGGGAGGGGGTGCGCACGGCCGTGGCGGCGCCGCCCTGTTCGATGAATCCCATGATCCGTCCCGTCCGCTGAAGAAGCCGTGGTTCAGGGGTAGTGCACCAGCTTGGCCTGCATCACGTTGTACTGCCCCGAGCGGAACATGGCGTACCACCCGGCGATGAAGAACTCCCACTTGCGGATGAACTCGTCGTCGTAGCCGATCTTGCGCACGTCGTCCATGTTCCTGTGGAAGCGCGTCCACGCCTCGTCCATCGTCCGCGCGTAGTCCTGTCCAAAGGCCAGGTGCTCCTCGCACTTCAACCCCGCCTCCTCCGCCGCGACGATGAAGGAGCCGATGGAGGGGAATTCGCCGCCCGGAAAGATGTACTTGGAGAAGAAGTTGAGCTTCTTCGCGTTGCGGGGGTCGAACCGGTTGCAGAGCATGGTCTGGATCATGGCCACCCCGCCCGGCTTGAGGTACTGCCTGACCTTGCGGAAGTGCTCCACCCAGAACTGCGACCCCACGTGCTCGAAGAAGCCCGTCGACACCACGGCGTCGTACTGTCCCTTCATGTTGCGGTAGTCCTCCAGCAGCAGCGTCACGCGCCCGTCGGCGATGGCCTCCCTGTTCAGCTCGCGGCCGTACTCGTACTGCTGTTTGCTGATCGTGCACCCCGTTACCCGGTAGCCGCGCGAGGCGGCCAGGTTCAGAAAGTATCCCCATCCGCACCCCATCTCCAGGATGTGCTGCGGCGGCGGGCCCACGCGCTCCAGGATGCGGTTGTACTTGTTGACCTGCGCCTCTTCCAGCGACATCTCCTTGCCGTCCCACCACCCGCTGGAGTACGTCATCATCCGGTCCGTGTACGAGGCGTACAGTTCCGGAGGATAGTCGTAGCTCGCGTGCATGTTCTTCCTGCTGCCCTCGCGGGTGTTGTGGCTGGTGAGGGTGGTGTAGCGGGAGATGAGCCTGTTCACGAAGTCGAACCGCGTGACGCGGGCGAACTCCTCGCGGTTGCGCTGGCAGAAGGTGAGAAACGCCTTGAGGTCGGGTGATTCCCACTGCTGTGCCATGTACGATTCGCCCAGGCCGATGTCGCCGCGGCTGAGGATGGCGTCCACCGTGCCCCAGTCCCTGATGACCATCTCGGCCTCTTCGCCCGGCTCGCTCCCCACGAACTTCATGTCCGATCCATCCGGCATGCGCAGGTTGAGGCGGCCGAAACGGGTCTTGCCGAGCGCATCGAGAAGGACTTGCTGTTTGGGCATGGCCTGGCTCCCTGTGGAACGGGTGGACGTGGGGGCGACGGAGCGCGAAACGTTCGTGGCGGATCGGGCGGTACCGGTCTGGCGGATTGCGGAAATCCGGCGGGGCGGCGGATGGACGGGGCGAAACCACGCGTCCCTGGCCGGAACATGCAGCGTAACGTGAACACATTGTGCCGTCCGCCGCTCGCCAGACAAGAAAACGTTTGACGTCGCCGGTGGAGCGCGGGGAATTTTCCGGCGCACGTCCGACGATTGGAGAGGGCCGGCGACCCTGGCAACGGGCAGGGGGCCGCAGCCTCGCCGCACGCACCGGGCAAAGGTCCGGCGCCACGCCCGTCCCCCGTCCCCAGGCGCCAATTGACACCCAGCGCGGAGGTGCCGATGACCTGACCTGTTCCCGCGATTGATCTTCCGGATTTCACCCCCTACCCGCTTCCGGGCGTCCGCCCGGAGGCATCATTCGGACAACGGAGACCAGAATGAAGACCATCATCGCCCTCGTCGTTTTCCTTTGCGTCACCTCCGCGCCCATCCATGCCCAGACGCCGCCGCCGGGCTACAAGGATCCGGGCACCTCGACCCTGCTGAGCGTGGTGGTGCCCGGCGGCGGGCAGATCTACTCGGGAGAGACCAACAAGGGGCTCCTGCTGCTGGGCGGCGGGCTGGGCGGGCTCATGCTGGGCGTGGCGATGAGCGCCTCAAGCGTGGGCGTGAGCTGCGACGACGACTTCGACTGCCGGGACGACACCAACTACGCGCCCATGGCGCTGGGGTACCTGGCGTACTTCGGCACCTGGGTCTACGGAATCATCGACGCGGACGACAGCGCCCACCGCATGAACTCCAGGCGGGGCCTGGCGCAGGTGTTGCCGGGCGGCGTCGCCCCGCTGGTCGCCACCTCCGGCGACGGTACGCGCGTGGGGATCTCCCTCCGCTTCTGACGCCACGCTCCCGCACACGTGCATGAAAAACGGAGCCGGCGGAGAAACTCTGCGCCGGCTCCGCCTCGCGTTCACGCCGCGCATGCCTCCCGGACGCGAGCGGTCTCGCTACGCCGTGGCTCCGCCGAATCCGAGCGCCTCCTTCACTTTCTTCGCCAGCCCCGCGCCGAAGCCGGGGAGCGCGGCGATCTCCGCCTCCGAGGCGGCCGCGACGCCGCGCATGGAGCCGAACCTGGCCAGCAGCGCCTTCTGCCGCGACGGGCCCACGCCGGGGATGGTGGACAGCTCCGAGCGGATGGTCCGCTTCGTCCGCAGCTTGCGGTTGTAGGTGATGGCAAAGCGGTGCGCCTCGTCGCGCAGGCGCTGCAGCATGCGCAACGCGTGGCTGCGGCGCGGCAGGCGGATGCCGTCGGACCGGCCGGGGAGAAAGATCTCCTCCTCCTTCTTGGCCAGGCCGATCACCGCCTGCTGCGGAAAATCCAGCGCGTCCAGCGCCTTGAGCGCCGCGCTCAGCTGCCCCTTGCCGCCGTCGATCACCGCCAGGTCCGGCAGCGGCTTTCCCTCTTCCAGGCGGCGGCTGAACCAGCGCGTCACCGCCTCGTGCATGGAGGCGAAGTCGTCGTTCCCCCACTCGCCGCGGATCTTCATCTTGCGGTACTCGCCCTTGGCGGGCGCGCCGTTCTCGAAGAACACCGCCGAGGCCACCACCTCCGTCCCCTGGGTATGCGAGATGTCGAAGCACACCATGGTGCGCGGCACCAGCGGCAGCTCCAGCACCTCCTGCAGCTCGTAGAGCGCGTCGGGGGCGCGCTCCGCGGCGGCGTTCCCCATCAGCTTGCGCTCTTCCAGCAGGTGGCGCGCGTTCTGGTCCGCCAGCCCCACCAGCTGCACCTTCTCCCCCCGCTGCGGCACGTGCAGGCGCACCGCGCGCCTGGCCTGCGCGCGCAGCAGCTCCTCCAGCACCGGGCGGTCGGGGAAGTCCAACCCGAAGAACACCTCCGGCGGCATGGCCTCCGGATCGCGGTTCAGCCGGTCGGCGTAAACGCGCGTGGCAAAGGTGGACAGCGCCTCCTCGTCGCGCTCGTCCTCCAGGTTGGTGAGGAACTGGGCCTCGCGGCCCAGCAGCCTGCCCTCGCGGATCTGCAGGACCACGCCGCACGCCTCCGCCCCGTCGCGCGCAAAGCCGACGATGTCGCGGTCGCTGCCGGACACGTCCACGATCTGCTGACGCTGCTCCAGCGCCTCCAGCTGGCGGATGGAGTCGCGCAGCTCGCCCGCGCGCTCGAAGTTCATCTCCTCCGCCGCCTTCTGCATCTCCGCGCGAAGGCGCTTCGCCACCAGCCGCGTGTGCCCGCCGAGAACTTCGGTGATCTCGTCGATCATCCCCCGGTACTCGTCCGGCGTCTGAAAGGCCACGCACGGCGCCTTGCACCGGCCGATGTGGTAGTCCAGGCACGGCCGCGCGGGGACTTCCTTCGGCAGGTTGTAGTGGCAGGAGCGCACCGTGTACAGCTTCTTCACCAGCTCCAGCGACTGCCGCATCCGCCGCACGTCGGTGTACGGGCCGAAGTAGCGGCTGCCGTCCTTGCGCAGCGTGCGGGTGACGAACACGCGCGGGAACGGCTCGTTGGTGACCTTGATGTACGGATACGTCTTGTCGTCGCGCAGGTTGATGTTGAAGCGGGGGCGGTTTTCCTTGATGAGGTTGTTCTCCAGGATGAGCGCCTCGGCCTCGCTGCGCACCACGATGGTGTCCAGGTCCACCACGCGCCGCACCATCTCGCGCGTCTTGATGCCGTGCTGGGCCCCGCCCTGAAAGTACGAGCGCACGCGCGAGCGCAGGTTCTTGGCCTTGCCCACGTAGATGATCACCCCCTCGGCGTCCTTCATCAGGTAGACGCCGGGGTGCGTGGTGAGGGTGCGGAGCTTGGCTTCGAGGGTGGAGAATGCTTCGGTGGACATCAACGCGCGCGGCTCTGGACGGTCCGGGTTTGTACAAGATGGCTTGATACCCCGTCCGCGCAATTCGGGTCACCGGCGCGCAAAAGGAGTCAGGAGGGGGATTGGTGAAGGGGTGAGGGAGGTCGTGTCCGCGCGGGATCTTATGGCCTTCGGCGTGATTCGGCCGGTTTTGCCGCGTCTCTCGCGACCGCCTCCAGATCGACGCCGCGCATCGCCTGCACGGCCATCTCCCACCGCCCCTCCGCGCAGAGGCCGCGGATGCCGGCATCGTCGTACGCCGCCTCCGCCGCCTCGATGAGCGCGCGGCGGATGGCTTCGGCGGTCGTGCGGGCGGGATGTGCTTCGTGGTTCATTGGACTCCCCGGTGCCGCGCCGGCATCGTCATGGGCGGTTGAATTGAGGTTCATCGCGGATTTCGTTGCACGCACGAAGTCTGCGCCGTGAGCTGTCATTTCGAAGGAGGCGCCCGCGAGGACTTGCCTCATGCAGGATCTTGTTGCGCCGACTGAGAAATCTACTCACCCACGCTCATGGCTGGCC
>DATABT010000737.1:0-3783 GCA_036259455.1 Longimicrobium sp.
CCCCCCCCCCCCCCCCCGCTTCACCTCCGCCGATTCCGGTCTTACTGCAGGCGGCCGCGGACGGCCTGCGCCTGCTCCAGGTGCTCGGCCACGGAGGCTCGCGTGGCGCGCATGAGCTCCAGCATCTCGTCCGTCACCCCGCCCTGCGCGAGCATGCGGTCCAGCGCGCTCAGGGCGTAGCGGTGGCCGGCGATCTGCGCGTCCATGTACGTGGCGTCGAACTGCGGGCCCGTAACGCCCTCCAGCACCTGGAAATTGCGCGCGTTCGCCGTCGCCAGCGAGCGGCTGGCGGGGTGCTGCTCCAGCACCGTGTGCAGCACCTGCGCCTGCGAGGCCGTGAACGGCGTCCCGCCCGCCGCGGCCTGGTCGCCACCCGCGGGGCCGGCCGCGTCGCCCAGCTGCTGCTCGAACAATCCCTCGCCCTCCTCCTGCACCTGCGCCTCGCGGGTGTGCAGCGCCGCGGAGTGCTCCGTCACCATGGCCGCCGCGAACGCCTTGACCTCGGCGTTGGCGGCGCGCTCCTGCGCCAGCGCAGACGTCTGCACCTCACCCACGTCCACGGCGCTGAGGAACGCGTGCACCGTCTTTCCGTTCTCCTGTGGCGTGGTCTGCGCCGACGCGGCGGCGGGGATCACGGCCGCCAGCGCGGCGATGGCCAGGGTGCGTGCTCCGATGGTCATCCTCATTCCGGCTCCTGAACCTGCGTGGAAATGTCTGGCGCGGAGCCCTGTAGCAGCCCCGCCCGTAGATAGCCGTCGCCCGTGTTCACGGGTCTAAAGCCGTGAACGAACCTTGGGGCAAAAACCTGACATCGCGCAAGTCTCCAGATGTTTCTGGACGCTTGCCGGCATCGGCCTCGCGTGATACAGTGGCAGATCACAAGTTGTTCCACCGCACGACGCGCTTTCGGCAGTGGACAGCCGATTCCTCAGTCGACGTGCAGGTTTCTCGGAACAGCGGGTCCCCGCGCCGCCTCCTTCGGAATGACGATCGAGGCGGGAAGTGGTACGGAGCAGGCGCAGCGGATGGGGAGAAACGGGCCGTAACGTGAATCATGGCGGCGGACCCAGAGTCCGCCGCCGTGTTTCCATCCAGCGTTTCGGGCGATGGGATGACGCCACCATCCCATCACCCCCTCACCCGTTCACTGCAGCCGTGCGCGGATCTGCTCGGCCATCTCCAGGTGTGACGCGACGGCGGTGCGCATCTGCTGCAGCGTGCCGCGGATGTCGTCGCCCAGCGCGTTCTGCTGCGCGAGCATGCGGTCGATGCTGGACAGCGCGTACCGGTGGCCGGCGACCTGCGCGTCCATGTAGGAGACGTCGAACTGCGGGCCGTTCACGCCCTGCAGCACCTCCAGGTTGCGCAGGTTGGCCTCCATGACCGGGCGGCTCATGGGATGCGCCTGCAGCGTGGCCGTAAGCTGCTGCACCATCTCCATGGTCACGCCCGGGGGCATGCCCATGCCCGCCATGGCGCCGCCCTGCATGCTGCCCTGGCCGGCGCTGGCGTCCTGCGCGCTGCTCTGCTCCACGTTCACGCTGCCGTTGCCGGGGCCGTACGCGGGCGGAAGCTGGCCCGCGGCGGTGGGCTGGCTGTTGCCGCCACTGGTGGTGCGCTGCCCCTCCGGCACGTTGCCGCCGGACGCGTTGCCCCCGTTGCCCGGCCCGTAGGCGGGCGGCAGCGAGCCCGTGCCCGTGCTGGCCGTGGTGTTCCCCGATCCCCTGCCCATGGCGTGCCCGGCGTGCGCGCCGCCGCTGCCGTGGCCCATGGCCGCGTGGTCCATCCCCGTCATCAGCCCGCTGTTCTCCGTCTGCATGAGCATTTCGCGGGTGTGCAGCGCGTTGACGTGATCGCGAATCATGCTCTGCGCAAAGGTGCGCACCTCGGCGCTGGTGGCGCGCTGGGTGGCCAGCACGGACGACTGCACCTCGCCCAGGTCCACCGCGCTCAGAAACGCGTGCGCGCCGCGGTCGTTCTCGTCCGTGGCCTCGGCCGCCTGCGCCGCCAGCCCCGCCGGCAGCGCCGCCACGGCGACCGCCAGCATCATCCCCTGCCATCCGCTTCTCATCCCTGTACCTCCTGCCTCGAGGTTCCCGCCGGCCGGGCACCCGCGCCCGGCCGATCGCTTCCGCCGAAATTCCGGGGGGCGGGGACCGTTGCAAACATCGGGCACATGGAATGATACAGCGCCTCGACCGCGCATCGGTGGAACAGAGAAATCGCAAACCTCACGTACGGCACTGGCGAAGCGGCGAGGCAGGGGTCATTCCGGGGCCGTGAGGCTGCCCACTCCTGGCCAGCTCACGGCCACGGAATTACCATCCTTGGTCGCGCCGCAAACGCCTGGCCTACTGTTGAGCTTACGTGCGGTCGCTCGCCGGATGGAAAGAAATGCTGGGCGGGCGCGGAGCGAGAAAACGGACACCTGCCCGGGCGATTCTCAGTTGGCGCCCCGGGATCGTGCAACGGCGGCGACCACGCGGGCGCCTGCTTCGAAGTGACAGCGGCGCGTGGGGGCGACTTTCATGGTACGACTTCTTTCTCGGTCTCCAGGTTGGACCGCGCCTCAGCGCGTCGTGGGCGGGATCTCGTCGCCGCCGGGCGTGATGGGGCGCTTGGTGCGCAGGTTGAAGCCGTAGCCGTCCGGGAGCGTGTGGATGACGGCGTCGGTGATGGCAAGCGTCTCGTCGTCCGAGGCGTCGGGCGCGTTGCTGTGTGACACGCGGCCGTTGAACACCATCACCACCCCCTCGCCCATCACGGTGAAGCGGTCCCCGGGAACCAGCTGGATGGCCGTGTTCTCGTCGATGCCGATCCCCAGCACGTTGGGGTTGTGGGCAAAGATGGTCATCAGCCGGCTCACGCGGCCACGCTGGTTGAAGTGCGTGTCGACGACGGTGTCGCGCCAGTAGCCCAGGCCCGGGGCCAGGCTCACGTCCTTGCGCCGCACGGTGCCGTCTTCCGGCCCGCCGATGATCATCACGCTGCTCATGGCGGCGGCACCCGCGCTGGTGCCGGCGACCACCAGCCCGTCGCCGAACAGCCGCGAGCGGATGGTCTCGCAGAAGTCGGTGCCGGAGATGAGCGCCGTGAGCCGCAGCTGGTCGCCGCCGGTAAAGAAGACGGCGGTGGCGCGCTCGGCGGCCTTCACCAGCTCCGGGCTCTGGGCCTGGTGGCGGGCGGTGACAGGGGCGGGGATGACCTCGGCCACGCCGATCTTCTCGAACAGCTTGCCGTAGATGTCCACCTTCTCCCCGGGATTCTCCGACGGCGAGGAGCAGACGATGATGCGGGCGTTCTTGCCGCCGGCCATCTCCACCAGCTTTGGCAGGATGCGCATCTCGTCCTCGTCGGGGTCCTCCGCGCCGCCGATCACCAGCAGGCGGCCGGCGCGCTCTGGAAGCTGGTCCCGCTCCATGCGCATCTGCCCCTTGAGGCCCTCCTCCTCCGCCTTGTGCTGCTCCTTCGGGCTCTCCTCCGCCATTCCGCCACTCCCGCTGGGTTTGCCGATCCCGATCCGGCGATCGTCCAGAGCATCTCATTTCATCCCAAGCGCCCGGGCGGCGCCCCTCCCCCGGCCCCTCCCCGCTCCGTTCTCGTGGAGAGGGGACAGTTCGATCGCGTTCCCCCGAGGTTGACCAGAGTGTCCGAAGCACGCGAACCCGGGCCCATCATCGCGCTTTCGCACTTTCGCGCTTCACTCGTCCTTCCGCCCGCGCAGCTCGATCATCCGGTCGCTGTCGTCGAGCCACCGCTCCTGCTCCACCACCTCGCCGTCGC
>DATABT010000738.1:0-5667 GCA_036259455.1 Longimicrobium sp.
AATCCTCGCGGCGCAAGGGCCCGGCACCCGTCCGGCCGACTGCGCCGGGGAACCCGATACGGCTGAACGAGCGATGGGAATCTTCGACAAGCTTTCGCTGCTGATCCGGTCCAACATCAACGACCTGATCGCCCGGGCCGAAAACCCGGAAAAGATGCTCGAGCAGGTCATCATCGACATGCGGGAGCAGCAGACGCGCGCCAAGCAGGAGGTGGCGCTCGCCATCGCGGAGGAGCGCAAGCTCAAGTCGCAGGTGGAGAGCGAGGCGCGCCAGGCGCAGGAGTGGGAGCGCCGCGCCATGCTGGCCCTGCAGCAGGGGCGCGACGACCTGGCCCGGCAGGCGCTGCTGCGCCAGCAGGAGTACGCCGAGCGCGCCCGCAGCATGCACGAGACCTGGTCGCGCCAGGCCGCCGACACCGAGAAGGTGAAGGACGCGCTGCGGCAGCTGCAGGTGCGCATCGAAGAGGCGCAACGCAAGAAGAACCTGCTGATCGCCAAGCAGAAGCGCGCGCAGGCGCAGAAGCGCATCCACGAGACCATGGCCGGGCTCTCCGACACGTCGGCGTTCGAGACGTTCGAGCGGATGGCGCAGAAGATCGAGCACACGGAGCGCCTGGCGCTGGCCGCCGCCGAGGTTTCGGAGGAGCTGTCCGGCGACCCGCTGGAGAAGCAGTTCAAGGCGCTGGAGGCCGGCTCCACGTCGGAAGACATCGAGTACCGGCTGCTGGAGATGAAGCAGAAGATGGGAATCTCGCTCCCCCCCGGCACGCCCGCCGCACAGCCGGCGCTCCCCGGACAGCAGGGAGCGCAGGGGTCGCGGCAGCTGGGCACCGGCGCGGGGGCCGCGGCGCCCGCCCCGGTGCCGCCCCACGCGGAGCGGCCGACGGCGCACGACGCGGAGATCGTGGCCGACGACGGCAGCGCGCACACGGCGCAGGAGCGCAACGCCTCCACGCCGCCGCCGTCCGACGCCACGCAGGCGCAGGGCGGGCTGGGAATCAACGACCGCGACCTGGCCGCGCAGATCGACGCGCTGAACCGCGGCTGACGTCCCGAGTGCGAAAGTGCGTGCGTGCGGGAGCGGGATCCGGCGGACGGCCCGGCGTGGATCGGCCCGCGCCTGGCACGTGGCGGTGTGATTCACTACGCTCCGCGGGTCCGGCGCCGTCGCCGGGCCCGCGGTTCGTTCTCATCCCGGGACCCTGATGTCTGCCCGAGAGCAAGCCCAGCCGGCGCGCACGTCGCCGTTCGCGGTGCTGACCGCTGCGGTGTTCGCCGTGCTGCTGCTGTGGTTCATGTACAGCGTGGCGGAGGTGCTGCTGCTCCTCTTCATCGCCGCCCTGTTCGCGCTGTACCTCACCGCCATCACCGACTACCTGCAGGAGCGCCACCACCTGCCGCGCGTGGGGGGGCTGCTGATCGCCCTCCTGGTTACCGCGGTGGGGGTGACGGCGGTCGGCTGGCTGGTGCTGCCGCCGGTGGCGCGCCAGACGCAGGCGCTGATCACGGCGCTGCCGGGGCTGATCCAGGTGTGGATTGCCAGCCTGCGCCAGCTCATCGCCGAGTATCCGCTGCTGGGCACGGTGCTGCCGCCGGAGCGGCTGTCGGAGCAGCTCTCGGGGGTGGCGCAGAACGCGGGGCAGTACGCGGCCGGCCTGTTTCCCGTGGTCTTCGACACGCTGCACGTGCTCATCAACCTCGTCAGCGTGCTGGTGATGGGGATCTACATGGCGCTGCGGCCGGAAGTGTACCGCGACGGCGTCGTGTCGCTGGCGCCGCCGGTGCACCGCGAGCTGGTGCGCGACATCCTGGCGGACCTGGCCCGCTCGCGGCGCGCGTGGATCGGCGGGCAGATGCTGGCGATGGTGTTCCTGGGCGTGCTGACGTGGATTGGGCTGGAGATCCTGGACGTGCCGTTCGCGCTGGCGTTCGGCGTGTTCACGGGGGTGGTGGTGATGGTGCCCTTCTTCGGCAGCCTGGTGTCCACGCTCCTCCCCGCCCTGTTCGTGCTGGGGAGCGGCGGCGTGGTGCACGCGCTGCTGGTGGTGCTGCTGGGCGTGGTGATCCACATCATCGAGGCCAACTTCGTCCACCCGCTCATCATGGAGCGCCGGGTGCACCTGCCGCCGGTGCTCAGCATCCTGAGCGTGCTGATCATGGCGGAACTGCTGGGCCCGATCGGCCTGCTCGTCGCCGTCCCGGTGCTGGCGACGGTGATGGTGATCACGCGCCGCATCTACGTGCACCGCCTGCTGGAGGGCAAGGGCTTCCGCCGCTTTGTCCGCGACTCGCCGTCGGAGATCCGCCTGCCCGAAGGCACCCTGCGGCCCGCCGCGGCCGGCGTGAGCATTCCCGCCGTGCTGGAGGAGGCGGGCTCGGCACCGCGGTAGAAAGCGCGTGAGTGCGTGCGTGCCGAAGTGCGTTAGTGCGGAAGTGGGTGTGACCGTGTACCTTCACGCACTCACGCACTCACGCACTCAGGCACTCACGTACTTGACGCACTCGGTCCCGTGACTCACGACCTCTCCACCTACCGCTACGTCGTCGTCGCCGAAGGGCAGTTCGGGCCGCTGACCAGCAAGACGGCCAACAGCGCCGTCCGCTTTATTCCCGACCGCGTGCTGTGCGTGCTGGATTCCACGCACGCCGGGCACACCGTGCAGGACGTGCTGGGCTTCGGCGGATCCATTCCGATCGTCGCGACCATCCAGGAGGCGCTGGGGATGGGACCCACGGCGCTGCTCGTCGGCATCGCGCCGCAGGGGGGCGGGCTGCCGGAGGCGTGGAGGCCCATGCTGCGCGCGGCCATCGACCACGGTCTGCACGTCGTCAGCGGGCTGCACCTGCACCTGGGCGACGACCCGGAGCTGGCGCGGATGGCGGCGGAGCGCGGCGTGCGCATCCACGACCTGCGCAAGCCGCCCGAGGACCTGCCCGTGAGCCAGGGAAAGGCGCGGCTGATCGATGCCTACTCCGTGCTGACCGTCGGCACGGACTGCAACATCGGCAAGATGACGGCGGGGCTGCACATCCGCGACGCGCTCACGGCGCGCGGGGCGAAGGTCGGCTTCGCGGCCACGGGGCAGACGGGAATCCTGATCGAGGGGTGGGGGATCGCGGTCGATGCCGTGGTCGCGGACTTCATCGGCGGCGCGGCCGAGCGGCTGGTGCTGCGCGCGGCGGAGGGGAACGACGTGGTGCTGGTGGAAGGGCAGGGCTCGCTCGTGCACCCCGGCTACTCCGGCGTGACGCTGGGGCTGCTGCACGGGTCCATGCCGGACGCGATGATCCTCTGCCACCAGCCCACGCGCCAGTGCCCGTATGGCGGCGACAACGCGTACCACTGGATGCCCCTCCCCACGGTGGAGGAGATGATCCGCATCTGCGAGGGCGCCATCGCCCCGCTGCGCCCGGCGAAGGTGATCGGCGTCTCGCTGGTGACGTTCGACATGGACGAGGCCGCCGCGCGCGACGAGATCGCCCGCGTCCAGGACTCCACCGGCCTGCCGGCGACGGACCCCGTCCGCTTTGGCGCCGAGCCGCTGGCCGACGCCATTCTCCGCGGCGCGGAGGCGAAGCGAGGGGCGGCGGTGTGATGGGGTGATGGAGCGAGGAGTGAACGGACGCGGGCGGCCGGGAACGATCCCGGCCGCCCGCTTTCATCCATCACGACCGCACTGACGCACTACGCACTCACGCACTCACGCACTTCAAGGGCAGGGGGCTACGTTGCCGGAGCCCAGGTAGCCACCGCATTCGAGCGACGCGGTGGAGCCGGCGGCGGAGATGGAGGCGGCGGGGTCCGAGCACGCGGACGCGGCGACCGCCGGCACGATGCAGAGCGCGAAGAGCTTGAGGATGCGGGACATGTGTGGCAGCTCCGTGGGAGAGGTGGGCAAGGCCTGCGTCGGGCCGCGGCGCAGGACCATCGGAAAACCCGGCGGAACTCCGCGGGGTTCCCTCGCGCGGTGGCCGAAAAAGCGAAGCCCCGCGCAAGTTCTACGCGGGGCGTGGCTTCGGTGTGTCGTGGGCGGGGCAGAATCAGCCGCAGCAGGTGCCCGTGCAGCAGCAGTCGTTGCCGCAGGTGCCGCCACAGCAGCAGTCGTCGCAGCAGCAGTCGGTCGACGAGTTGGACATCGGGATCTCCATTGAAGTTGCGTCGAAGGGCGCCGGTGGACGTAAAAAGTAACGGCCCCGTCTCCCATCCACAAGCATCATCCGGACTCCACCCGCGGGTTACTGCGCGGCCTCCTCGGCCTCGATCTGCCCGCGCACCCCGGCGAACCACCCGGCCTGCGCGGCGCTGACCGCTCCGGTCGCGATCACGCGGTCCGCCCAGGCAAAGGCCTCGCGCATCCCCCCGAGGTTGCTCCGCGCCTGCTCGATGGAGCCCCAGTACGCGGCCATCCACACCATCATGTCCGCCGGATGTCCCTCCGTGCGGCGCACGGGGCTGCGGTCGGTGGGGTGCGCCACCGGTCCGGCCAGGCGCGCCACGTCCACCGCGCGCAGCGACGCCGCCAGCGCGTCCGCATCCGGCGCCGCGCCATCCCCGCCGTCCGGCGGCAGCGGGTGCAGCGTGTACACACCGCCGTCCAGCGCCGGCCAGGCGATGTCGCTCACCCACTCCGCGTCGGCGGTAACGGCGATCACCAGCGGCCGCGCGCCCCCCGCGTGCCCGGCCGAGATCCACGTGGACGCCGCCTCGTGCGCAAGCGGCTCGGGGGCGGACTCCAGCGGCATCCACGCGTCATCCCCCAGCGCCTGCACCTGCGGCGGCAGCGGAAGCCCCGTCCGCGCGGAGATCCAGCGCACGTACCAGGGAAACTCCAGAAGCGGCTGCTGCACCACCAGCACATCCGGCCGCAGCCCCTCCGCCGTCTGCGCCACGCCCATGGGAAAGTAGTCCCAGTCGCCGCCGGCCACGATCACCGCGCTGGCGGGGGCCGAGCGCAGGATCCACCGCGCCCGCTCCATCACCGCCTGGGGGATGAAGCCAAGCGCCCCCAGCCGCCTCTGCGCCTGGCGCTCGGCCGCCGTGTCGCGCCGCATGGTCCCCGCCATCCAGTAGCCGAGCCACGCGTTGCCGTCTGCCGGATCGCACTCCGTGGCGCGGCGGACGTGCGTCCACAGCGAGTCCAGCCCGCCCGGCTCCACGAACCAGTGGCGCGTGTAGGTGCTGGCCAGCAGGGCGTGCGCGGCGGCGTGGCAGGGCCGCATCTGCAGCGCCTCGAACGCCAGCGCCGCCGCCAGCAGCGGGTCGCCGCGCCGCAGGTGCACGTCCCCCAGCCACACGCGAACGTCCGGGTCCGCCGGGTTCTCCGCCGCCAGCCGCTCGAACAGCGGCAGCGACGCGTCCATGTCGTTGCGGTAAAACACCTGCAGCGCCTCGTCCAGCGTCTGCGCGGGGGCGGGCGCGGCGGCGAAGAGCGCGGCCAGGAGTGCGGCGCCGTAGGGCTTCATGGAAAGGGCACGGGAAAGGGAGAGAATGAAACGGCGCGGACGGGCGGCGCGCTACGGCCGCCCCCACAGCCTGCCCTCGGCGTACTCGCGGGTATTGCGGATGGCTTCGGTGAAGGCGGGGCCCGGCGCCGGCGGCCAGCCTCTGTGCGGGTGCTCGCGGGCGCCGCGCAGCGCGGCGGCCAGGAGGGAGAGGGGAAGGGGTCG